>JBGOTH010000317.1:0-4505 GCA_041476345.1 Methylomirabilia bacterium | reverse complement strand
TGTTGATCGTGCCGTTCGACGCATCCGCGCTCGAGGCCGATGACCGCTGGATCGGCGAGGCGGTCTCCCAGGTGCTCACGCTCGGTCTCGTGCAGCATCCGGCCTTCATCCCGCTCGAGCAGGGACGCCTGCGGGCTTTCGGCAACCTCGCGGTCTGGGGCGTGGACGTGATTCAGCAGGCGACGAAGGCGACCCGGGCCGACGTGGTAATGTTCGGACGCGTCATGCGCGCGGGGAGCGACATCGTGATCCAGCCGCGCGTCCTGGAGGCGAAGCCGGGCGCGGAGCCCGTGGCCCTGGACGACGTCGCCATTCCGGACGGTCAGCTCGTTGCCGGGCTCGCGACGCTCCCGGTCGTCTACGCGAAGGCCTTGAAGGTCCCGCTGACCGAGACGGAGAGCACGCGCATCGAGAAGGCGGCGCGCCCCACGCGCAACGTCCTCTCGCTCGAGCTCTACGCGCGCGCCGCCACCGCGCTGGCGCGCGGCGGGCAGGAGGCGAACGAAAGCGCGGTCGATCTGCTCTCGCGCGCCATCGAGTCCGATGCGAGCTTCGTCGCGGCGCAGTACGAGCTCGGCATCGTGCACCAGGCGCTCGGCAATCGCTGGAAGGCAGCGGCCCAGTTCCGCGCCGCGACGCAGCTCGACGCGAGCCAGCCCGAGCCCTACAAGGCGCTCGGCGACCTCTTCCTCAGCCAGCCCCGCCGCCTGTTCGACCAGGCGCTCGAGGCGTACGCCAAGGCCATCGAGCTCCGGCCGTTCTATGCCGATGCGCACGTCGGCCTGGGCGACGCCCGTGCCGCGAAGGGTGATACGGACGCCGCGATCAAGGCGTATCAGCAGGCGCTCGTCTACAACGCCGCGAATCCACGCGTGCACCTGAGTCTCGGCAAGATCTACTTCGCGGAGAAGGGGCTCTACTACGAGTCCGTGAATTCCTACAAGAAGGCGATCGACCTGGATCCCGCCTCCGTGGAAGCGCGCATGGGGCTGGGCGAGGTTTACGAGGACAAGGGCCTCTACAAGGAGGCAGCGGACGAGTACCGCCGGGTCATCGAGGTCGACGGCAAGCACACCGGCGCGATGTACAACCTCGCCGCCGTGTACGAGAAGACCGATCCGCGCGAAGCGATCAACCAGTGGGAGCGATACATCGCGCTCGCCTCGCAGCAGCCCTCGGAGAAAGACTGGGTCGACGTCGCGCGTCAGCATCTCCGGAAGCTCAAGGCGCAGGTCAAGGACTAGTCAGCGACGCGAAGAGGGTCTCCGTGAGCGAGCTACGGAGGGATCCGACGCGCGGACAGTGGGTGCTGATCCGGCCCAAACCGCCTGTCGACGGAAGCGATGAGTGTCCGTACTGTCCTGGTGCCGAGGCCGTGAGCGGACCGGAGATCGCGGCCTATCGCAAGGACGGCTCCTCTCCGAACACACCCGGCTGGATGGTGCGGGTCGTGGCGGAGCGTGACCCGTACTTCCGCATCGAGGAAGAGCTGGTCCGCGAAGGCGTGGGGATGTTCGACATGATCACCGCGCGCGGTGCCAGCGAGCTCATCGTCGAATCACCGCGTCACGACGACACGCTCGCCACGATGGATCCCGAGCCGCTCGAAGACGTCCTGTGGATGTACCGCGATCGCCTGCTCGACCTCAAGCGCGACAGTCAGATCCGCGACATCCTCATCTCCCGTCGCCACAAGAAGCCCGGGGTGGCCCCGCACCATCCCTATTCGCGCGTGACCGCCATCCCCATCGTGTTCGACGGAACGCGGCGCGAGCTGCGCGAGGCGCGCGAGTACTACCAGTACAAGCGACGCTGTCTCTACTGCGATCTCCTGCGTCAGGAGATCACCGCGCAGGAGCGTGTGGTGCGTCTCACCAAGTCGTTCGCGTGTCTCGTGCCGTACGCCGCGCGCGGCCCGCTCGAGACGTGGATCGTTCCGCGCCGGCACGGGTGGTCGTACGAGGACGCGCTGACCGCGGAGACCGCGCCCGAGCTGGCGGGCCTGCTTTCGCAATTCTTCGGCGGGCTTGTGCGCGCCTTCGACGATCCCGGCTACGAGCTCGTGCTCCACACGGCTCCGAACGTCCGCTCGCGCATCCTGCTGGGGGAGTGGGCGACGATCCGTGACGACTATCACTGGCACATCGAGATCATGGTCGGGCCCGAGCTCACTAACCGGGTGGGGGGGATCTTCGTGAACGAGACGACCCCGGAGGAATCCACCCTCCGCCTGCGCGAGGCTATTGGTGGCGATCCCGGTCTCTAACCAGGGTCGGCAGCGTCCTTTTCTTGATTCTCCAGCAGTCAGAGCTTGACAGGTTTGCTCTCGGGTGGCAGAATCCGACTATATTAGTCGCCGATATAATTAGTCGGGGTTAAGGGGCTAGAAACGACAATGCTGCGGTTCACGAAGCGGGCCGACTACGGATTGATGGCGATTCACTACATTGCCATCCAGGAAGATCTGGGTGCGGTGAGCGCCAGGCGGATCGCGGACGAATTCCATATTCCGTCTGAGCTCCTCGCCAAGATCCTCCAGAGGCTCGCAAAGGAGAAGTTGATCGCGAGTCAGAACGGGCCAAAGGGCGGCTACGTGCTGGCGCGGAGGCCCGCGGAGATCTCGGTGGGGGACGTGATCCGCGCGCTCGAGGGGCCGGTCAACATCGTGAGCTGCCTCGAGGCGTCGAGCGACTGTCCCCAGATGGAGCGCTGCAACCTGCGGCGGCCGGTGCAGAAGATCCAGGCGGCGATCACCAGGGTGCTCGACACGATGAGCCTGGACGAGTTGACGAGCGCCGATGTCCCGGAACTGTTCACGATCAGGGCGTAGAGCCAAGCGTAGAGCCAATTGACGGCCCGGGCTGTCAAGGTCGAAAGCCAATTGACGGCCACGGGCCGTCAAGGTCAATAGGGGAGCGAATCGATGGCGTTGAAGTTTCCGATCTTCATGGACTCGCAGTCGACGACGCCGGCAGATCCGCGCGTGGTCGAGGCGATGCTGCCGTACTTCACCGAGAAGTTCGGCCATCCGGCCAGCCGCAACCATCCGTTCGGGTGGGAGGCGGAGGCGGCAGTCGACCGCGCGCGCGAGCAGATCGCCACGCTCATCGGAGCCCGCGATCCGAAGGAGCTCGTCTTCACGTCGGGCGGAACGGAGTCGATCAACCTCGCGCTCAAGGGCGTCGCCGAAATGTACCGGGAGAAGGGCAACCACATCGTCACCACGGTGATCGAGCAGCGCGCCGGCCTCGACGTCTGCAAGCGTCTGGAGCGCCAGGGGTTCGCGGTGACCTACGTGCCCGTGCAGGCGGACGGTCAGGTCGACGTGGAGGAGATCCGGAAGGCGATCACCGACAAGACGATCCTGATCTCGGTGATGTTCGCGAACAATGAAGTGGGGACGATCCAGGACATCGCCGCCATCGGCAAGCTGGCGAAGGAGAAGGGGATCCTCTTCCACACCGACGCGACGCAGGCCGTCGGCAAGGTGCCGGTGAACGTCGAGGCGATGGGCATCGACTTGCTCTCCTGCACGGCGCACCTCATCTACGGCCCGAAGGGCGTCGGGGCCCTCTACGTGCGACGCAAGAACCCGCGCGTGCGCATCGCGCCACTCCTCGACGGCGGTGGTCACGAGCGCGGGATGCGTCCGGGTACGCTGCCCGTGCCGCTGATCGTGGGCTTCGGGAAGGCGGCGGAGATCTGCCGCGAGGGCATGGCGGAGGAGGGCGCGCGGATGCGCGCGCTCCGGGACCGCCTGCAGGACAAGATCCTCTCGAGCGTGGACGAGGCGTTCCTGAACGGGCATCCCGAGCGGCGGCTGCCGCACAACCTGAACATCTCGTTCGCCTACGTGGAAGGGGAATCGGTCCTGATGGGCCTGAACAAGGATTCGGCGCTCTCGTCGGGGTCGGCATGCACGTCGTCCACCCTCGAGCCGTCGTATGTCATCAGTGCGCTCGGCGCGAGCGCGGAGCTGGCGCACTCGTCCATTCGCTTCAGCCTCCATCGGTTCAGCACCGAGGAGGAAGTCGACTATGTGGCCACTAAGATGATCGAGGTGGTGAAGCGGCTGCGCGAGATGTCACCGCTCTACGAGCTCGCGAAAGAAGGCGTGGACCTGAAGTCGATCCAGTGGAAGGCTGAGTAAGGGAGGCGAAGGGCCATGGCATACAGCGATAAGGTCGTCGATCACTACAACAACCCGCGCAACGTCGGGTCCTTCACCAAGGACACGGCGGGGGTGGGAACGGGGCTGGTGGGCGCGCCGGAGTGCGGCGACGTCATGAAGCTCCAGATCAGGGTCAACCTCGAGACGGGCGTCATCGAGGACGCGAAGTTCAAGACGTTCGGGTGCGGGAGCGCCATCGCGTCCTCGAGCCTGGCCACGGAGTGGTTGAAGGGCAGGACCGTGGACGAGGCGGCCAAGATCAAGAACACGGACATCGTGAACGAGCTGAAGCTGCCGCCGGTGAAGATCCACTGCTCGGTCCTCGCCGAGGATG
>JBGOTH010000316.1:0-4505 GCA_041476345.1 Methylomirabilia bacterium | reverse complement strand
CGCGGCGGGCTCGTCGCTGGAGCGGGTGGTCAAGGTGACCATCTACATGGTCGACCTCGACGAGCTCCCTGCGATGAACGCGATCTTCAGTCAGTACTTCCCGGTGGACCCGCCGGCGCGCACGACGTTCGAGTGCTCGCGTCTCGTCGGCAACGCCCGCGTCGAGATCGAAGCCATCGCGATGGCTTAGCCTGGATTGTTCATGAGCGGAGCCGGCACAGTCCCGGCCCCGCTCATGAACAATCCGCGCTAGGGCAGCGGCCGTCCCTTGCGGGCGATGAAGTCCGGGAAGGCTGCCTCGGCCCGGGCGCCCTTCGCCACGTTCGTCGTGTAGTCCCGCTCGTTCGCCCACTGGGCGTGCAGATCGCATCCCAGGTCTTTGAGGAGCAGCGCCTTCACGCCCATCACGGACTCGCGCCGATTGCGGGCGATGGTCGTCGCCAGCCACATGGTCTTCTCGCGCAGCTGATCGCACGGCACGAGGTGGTTGAGGAGCCCGATGCGAAGCGCTTCCTCCGCCTCGACGACACGGCCGGAGAACAGCAGCTCTTTGGCGATCGGCCATCCCACCTGGTTCGGCAGCGTCCAGGTGCAGTTGATGCGGCCGTACGCGGCGGCCAGGAAGCGGAAGCTCGCATGCTCGCACCCGACCCGCATGTCCAGGGACGTGGCCAGCACCGACGCCCCGCCGTACGCGAGGCCGTTCATCATCCCGATCGTCGGCTTGGCGCAGGCGCCGATCTCGTAGCTGCCGCGCGCGCGCGCGGTGCCACGCGCCTCCAGCTCCGCCGGGGTGCGGGTCCGATCGTCCGCGCGCTGCTCGTGGATGTCTCCTCCCGCGGAGAATGCGCGGTTCCCGGCGCCGGTGATGACGATGCACCCGACCTCGTCGTCAGCAGTCATGCGCACGACGGCGTCGTGCAGCTCGGTGGTCAGCTGATGGTTCATCGCGTTGAGCTGGGCGGGGCGATGCATGGTGAGGATCGCCACGCCTTGCGACTTCTCGACGAGGATGTAGTCCGCCATTCTCTCCTCCGTCAGGCACGGCGCGGAACGATGAGCGCGTCGACCACGACGCAGCCCTCGCCCCGCGCGCGCACCACGATCGGGTTCACGTCGATCTCGTCGATGCTATCGCGTTCCGCCCACGCGAAGTCGGCGAGGGCTTCGAGGGCGCGCGTGAGCGCGGCCACGTCGGCGGGCGGCGTGCCCCGGAAGCCGCGGAGGAGGATGGACGCCCGCGTCTCGCCGATCATCTCCGCGGCGTCGCCCTCGCGGAGCGGCAGCGCCCGCAGCGCGACGTCGCCGAGCGCTTCGACGAGCACGCCGCCCGCGCCGAACGCCAGCACGAGGCCGAAGTCGGGATCGCGATTGACTCCCGCGAAGACCTCGATTCCTCCGCGCGCCATCTCCTGCACGAGGAAGCTCACCGGGGCGGCGGGCTCGCTCATGTCCGCGACTCGCCGCGCCATCTCCGCCCACGCCGAGGCCAGCTCGCGCTCGTCGCGCAGCCCGACGGCCACGAGGCCGAGATCCGAGCGGTGGGGAATCGCGTCGGAGACGACCTTGAGCACGACGGGATAACCGATGGCCGTCGCGGCCGCTTGCGCATCGGAGAGCGTGACGACCTGCTGCTCGCGCGCGACCGGCAGGCCGGCCTCGGCGAGCACGCGCTTGGCGTCGCCCTCGTGGATTGTCGGACGCGCACGGCCCGCGAGCATCGCGGCCACGCGTCCACCCGCGGCCGGGGTCGGACGCGGAGCGGACCGCGGCATGTTCCAGCGCGCGAGCCGGTCCACGGCGCCGAGGCCCTGGCGTGTGCCGCCGACGATGGTGATGCCGTACTCGCGTAGCAGCGCGAGCTGGTCGCGGCGGAAGACGCCGGAGCGCGTGGTCATGAAATAGAACGGCTTCGTGGATGCCTTCGAGCCCTCGGCGAGGTGGCGCGCGTACTCGAGGAGTCGCGGGGCCGACCCGATGGGCGAATCGTCGAGGCCGTCGCTGCAGAGCGTCACCACGTCCACGTCGGGATCGGCGCCGAGGACTTTCAGGGCATGCGGGAAGTTGGTGGCGAAGTCGCCGTTGCCCCACGCGTCCAGGGGATTGCCGTCGCCCGTGATCGTGCCGACGACGCGCTGCACCGCGGCGCGCGAGGCAGGCGAAAGCGGAGGAAGCTCTATCCCCGCGCTCGTCGCCACGTCGAGGAGCAACTCGGCCTGGCCGCCCGAAGCTGTCATCACGGCGAAGCGGCGCCCGCGCGGCCAGCGCTCGCCCTGACAGGCGGCGAGCACTTCCGTCAGCTCGTCCATGTCGTTGACCTCGATGGCGCGATGGGCGCGCAGCATGGCCGAGAACACGCGCGATTCACCCGCGAGCCCGCCCGTGTGGCTGGTGATGGCGCGGCGCGTGCGCTCGCTCTTGCCCACCTTCAGGATCACGACAGGCTTGCCGCGCTCGGCGGCGCGGTCGAGCGCGGCCACGAAGCGCTCCGGGTCGCGCACGCTCTCCGCGAACATCGCGATCACGCGCGTCCGGGGATCGTCGATCAGGTACTCGAGGAAGTCGACGGCCTTGAGCACGGCCTCGTTGCCCGAGGAGATCGCGTGGCTGTAGCCGAAGCGCCGGCAGTCTGCGAGCAGGCCGATGCAGATGGAGCCGCTCTGCGAGATCAGCCCCACGTTGCCCGCGAGCCCGGCGGAGGCATCGCGCACGGCCTGGATGTAGACGAGCGCCTTGTCGTGCGGGCTCACCACGCCCATGCAGTTCGGGCCGCAGAGCGCGATGCCGGCCTCGCCGCAGATCGCCGCGATCTCGCTCTGCACGCGCGCGCCCGCGTCGCCCGATTCGGCGAAGCCGCCGTCGAAGATCACGGCGGCGCCGATGCCGCGCTCCGCGGCGGGGCGCATGTGCTCGAGCACGCGCTCGTGGTTCACGCAGAGGGCCAGGCAGTCGACGTCGCGCGGGAGGTCCGCGATCGACGGGTAGCAGCGACGACCGAAGAGGGTCGGGTATTTCGGGTTGATGGGATAGACCTGCCCGGTGAACCCGATGGTGTCGAGCGACTCGATGATCATGCGGCCGATAGACGGGCGCTCGGAGGCGCCGAGCACGGCGACGGAGCGAGGCTTGAGGAGCGCGTCGAGCCGCATGGCCATTTTCGGCAGCCTCAGAGAAGCGCCACGTCGTACGAGCGCAGGACCGTGTCGACGCTGACGAGGCGGAGGCCCTCGTCGCGGGCCTGCGCGATCATCAGGCGGTCGAATGGATCTCGGTGATGCCAGGGGAGTGCCCGAACACCGGCAGCGTGCCGGGCAAGGACGGGAAGTTCGTCGAACCCCGATGCCTCGATGAGCTCCGGCAAGCGTCGGACGTCGTCCCCCGACATCCTCAGCCGTCCGATGGACGCTTTGATTGCGATCTCCCAAACAGCGACCGCACTGACGAATACGGCATTCTCGCGTTCGTGAATCGCCGCGCGAGCTGCTTCGGGGATCTTCCGCTCGTTATCGAGGAACCAGAGGAATATCTGGGTATCCAGGAGGAGCCGCATTACCGGCCATCGAACTCGCGCAGAACCTTTTCCGGCAATGGCGCGTCGAAGTCGGCAGCGATCCGGATGCGGCCCTTCAAGAGACCGGGACGACGCCGTCGCCCGGTCGGCACGAACGGTCCCAGCTTTGCCACCGGTCGTCCTGCGCGCGCGATGATGATCTCTTCGCCGCGCGAGGCCTGCTCCACCAGCCGTGAGAGATGCGTTTTCGCTGCATGGATGTTGACGATTTTGGTGGCCACGGCTGGACTAAGTCTAGTCCACGACGCCCACGGAGAGCAACCCGACGTCCGTCAGTTCACGCGCCGCGTGCGGCCCGCCCAGTACGGCTCGCGCAGCTTGAACTTCTGAATCTTGCCGGTCGCGGTGCGATCGAGCGCGTCCCGGAGCTCGATCGAGGTCGGACACTTGTAGTGCGCCATGCGCCCGCGGCAATGCTCCATGAGATCCGTCTCGGTGACGGCGGCGCCGGGGCGGAGCACGACCAGCGCCTTGATGGTCTCGCCCCACTTCTCGTGCGGAACGCCGATCACCGCGGCTTCCGCCACCGCCGCGTGCTGGAACAGGCAGTCCTCCACTTCGATGGACGACACGTTCTCGCCGCCCGTGATGATCACGTCCTTCTTGCGGTCGCTGATCGCGATGTACGCGCCGTCCGTGTAGCCACCGTCGCCCGTGTGGAACCACCCGTCGACGATGGCCTTGGCCGTCTCCTCGGGCTGGTTCCAGTACCCCTCGAAGACGTGGTTGGAGCGCGCGAGCACCTCGCCTTCCTGATCCACGCTCATGCGCACCCCCACCGCGGGCACGCCCGCGCGGGATAGCCGCCGGGCGCGCTCCGCCGGGTCGAGGCCGTCCCACTCGGCGGGGGCCCGGTTGATGGTGAGCAGCGGCGCGGTCTCGGTGAGGCCGTAGATCTGGATGAACTCCCAGCCCAGCTCGGCCTCGATCCGCT
>JBGOTH010000315.1:0-4509 GCA_041476345.1 Methylomirabilia bacterium | reverse complement strand
GCCCGCTCCCCGCGCCTACGTTGCACGCGCGGGCTCACGGCCCGGGCCCGATCGCCCCGTCCCTCCCGCAACCCGTGGCGGGCCTTTCGCAAGCGGGAGGGAGGGGGCGATCAGCCCGTCGCCTTTCGCCCGCACTGACACGTTCGCGACCGAGACAGGTCGGGCGCCCGCGGCGCTACGCACAGCGCTGAAGTCATGGCGTCCGTCCTCGACTACGTATGCCGGTATTGGGCCATCATCGCCGCACACCGCCGCCCCTCGGCCCCGGCCCGCCTCCGTCGCGGGCGCGCTAGGCGTTGGGGCACACACGCGCAAAGGGCGATGGGCGGATCGCCCTCGCCCTCAAGCAATCCGTGGCCTGCCGTTCGGATTGCGGAGGGTGAGGGCGATCCGCCCATCGCCCTTTGCGCGTTAGACGCCCCGCGCGTTTACGCGGCCGCGGCGTTCGAGCCGGCGAGGCGGCCGAAGACCGCGCCCGACATCAGCCCCGTGCCGCCAGGGTAGTTCGTGTGGAACAGGCCGCCGACCATCTCGCCGCACGCGAACAGACCCGGCATCGCCTGCCACGACGTGCTCATGACCTGGGCCCGGTCGTTCACGCGAACGCCGCCGAACGTGAACGTGATCCCGCCCGTCACCGGGTAGGCGACGAACGGCGGCGTGTCGAGACGCTGCGCCCAGTTCGATTTCGGAAGGGGGAGCGCGGCCGCGAGCCCGTCGCGCGCGGTCGGATCGAATGCGCCGGCGGTGGCGGCCTCGTTGTACGCCTCGAGCGTCGCCATGCACGTGTCGCGATCCAGCGTGAGCTGGGCGACGAGCTTCTCGAGCGTGTCGGCGACGAGCGGCCGGCCCGTCTTGTAGCGTCCTTCGAGCAGGTGCGTGACCTTGGCATCGAAGATCTGGTACGCGACACCGCCCGGCTCGCCGAGGATGATGCCGCCGAGCTTCGCGTACGTGTAGAACTGGAAGTCCTCGCCCTCGTCGAAGAAGCGCCGGCCCTGGCGATTGACGAGCACGCCGTACGGATAGGACAACCGGTTGGTCTTGTCGGTGAGCTTGCGGTCGCCGTACGGTGGCGCGTCCGCGTCGATCGGCGTGGAATGGCAGCCCGTCCACTGGCCGTGCGGCATGGCGCCGATGTCCATCGCCATGCGCAGCCCGTCGCCCGTGTTGTAGCGCGTGCCGCGGACTTTCGCGTGGTCCCACGGGCGTCCGAGATAGCGCGCGCGCCACTCGGGGTTGGACTCGAAGCCGCCGCAGCCGAGGACGACCGCGCGTGCGGACAGATCGTGCACGCCGCTCGCGTCCTGCACCGTGACCCCGGTCACGCGCGCGTGCCCATCCTGGACGAGCCTGAGCGCGGCCGTCTCGTAGCGGATCTCGACGCCGCGCTGCTCGGCGATCTCGAACCACATCTTCGAGAGCCCGACGCCCTCGTGACGCGCGCGAATGACGGCGCCCGGGGACCACTTGTAGCGATCACCGGCCTTGACGGCACTGAGCGAGACCGCGGGCTCGAGCACGATGCCCTGCTTCGCCATCCACGACACCGTGTCGTGCGAGCGGCCGATGAGGATCTCGGCCAACTCGGGATCCGTGCGGCCGTCGGTGACGCGCAGGAGATCCTGCAGGAAGAGCTCGCGCGGATACGGGACGACGTCCTGGAAGAATCCACGCACGTGATGCTCGGCGTCAGGGACGAGCGGGCGCAGGTCCTCGACGTTCGCGAACGCGAAACGGAAGAGCCCGCCGCTGTAGTGGGTGTTGCCGCCGCGCAGTGCCGGCGGCGCCTTCTCCAGGACGAGAACGCGCGTCGCCCCTTGTTCGCGCGCGGCGACGGACGCTGCGAGGGCGGCATTCCCGGCGCCGATGACGATGACATCGTGCTCGGCCACGCGCGAACTCTACCATGCGTCCCGGCGCGCGTACGCCCCGCGCGGGGATCCGGCCTGCGTTGACGTAGACTCGGCGTCGTGAAGCGCCTCGATCGCGCCACGCGCCGCCTGACCGTGGCACTGCTGGCTGCCGTCGTCCTTGCGTTCCTGCTCGCCGCCGTCGTGGCGCGCGCCGAGAGGTTTTCGTCGCTCGATCAGGGCACCCGCGCGCTCGTGCGTGACGGCCGCTCGCCGGCGCTGAAGATGCCGATGCGCGTCGTGAGCCTGCTCGGCTCCGGCTACATCCTCCTGCCGGGCGCGCTCGCGTGCGGTGTCGTGATGTGGCGTCGTCACCATCGCTTCGTAGCGCTGAGCCTGCCGGTGATCGGCATCGGCGCGGCCGCTGCGCTCGGGATCACCAAGTGGATCGTGAACAAGCCGCGCCCCTCGCTGCGGGGCTACGGGTTTCCGAGCGGGCACGTCTTCGGCGTCACCGTCTTCGTGGTGATCGGTGTGTATCTCTTGTGGCGGTTCGAGGCGCCCCGCCGTGTCCAGCGCGCCGCGCGCGCCGCCGGCATCGTCTTCGTGCTCGCGGTGGGCTACAGCCGCGTCTACCTCGGCGCCCACTGGCTGAGCGACGTCGCGGGCGGCCTGCTCGGGGGCGTCGCGTTTGCGCTCGTGATGGTGCTGATCTTGGACGCGCGGCTTGCCGATCCGGGCCCGCTGGAAAACAATTGACGGGCATGGAGGTCATGCTATGTGGCTGCTTGAGACCGACGGAACGCTCGTCCCGTTCATCCTGCGTCTCACATTGGCCGTCGTCATGTTTCCTCACGGCGCCCAGAAAGTCCTCGGCTGGTTCGGCGGCCACGGGCTCTCGGGCACGATCGGGTACTTCAAGTCCCAGGGTGTCCCGGTGCCGCTGGCGCTCCTCGCCATCGCCGCCGAGTTCCTCGGCCCGTTCGGCCTTCTGGCCGGTCTGCTCACGCGGGTCGCCGCGTTCGGCATCGCCTGCGTGATGCTGGTCGCCATCCTGACCGTGCACGCGAAGGTCGGCTTCTTCATGAACTGGTTCGGCACCCAGAAGGGTGAAGGGCTCGAGTACCATCTGCTGGCGCTCGGCATCGCGCTCGCTCTGATCCTCGGCGGCGCCGGGCTCTGGTCGATCGATGGGCTGATCGTGAGATGAGCAAGCTCGCGGGGGCCGACGTCGCGCTCGGGCGCCGGCTGATCCTCGACGAGCTGTTCGACCTGTCGCTCTACACGTCGCTTCGCAAGATCGCGCGGGGCGACCTCCGGCGCATGCTCGACGAGCTCATCCCGATCGAGACGCGCCACCACGCGTTCTGGCAGGATTTCTTCGACCTGCGCGTGTCCCGGCTCGACCTGGGCCGGCGGCTCAAGCTGGCGCTCCTCGTGGCGGTCTGCCGTGTGATCGGCGCATCCGCGATCCATATCGTCCTCGAGGCCATCGAGGTCCACGGTGTGCGCAAGTACCTGGATGTGTGGACCCGTTACGGAGACGGCCCGCTCGGTACTGCGCTGCGGGACGTGCTGGAGGACGAGTTCAAGCACGAGGACGCCACCGTGGCGGGCGACAGCGAGCGTCGGATCAACCCCGAGCGCGTGCGAAACATCTTCCTCGGCCTCAACGACGGTCTCGTGGAGATCCTCGGCGCGGTCAGCGGTTTCTTCGCGGCATTCGGCGACATCGTCAGCGTGTTGTTGGCGAGCTTCTCGGTGGCGGTGGCCGGCGCGTTGTCGATGGCGGCCGGGGCCTACATCGCTTCCGGCTCCGAGGCCGAGGTGCGCGACACCGAGACCGCCCGGAGCCGGTTTCTCGGCAAGGCGGTCGACGGCGTCGCGAGCCGCGAGTCGCCGCTGCGCTCCGCGATCGCCGTGGGCGCGAGCTACTTCGCGGGGGCGGTGATCCCGGTGCTGCCCGTGCTGTTCGGGGCCCGCAGCATGTGGCCGACGCTGGTGACGGCGGGGACGACGATCATCATCGTCTCGAGCCTCGTTGCCTTCCTCTCGGGCATGGACGTGCGGCGCCGCATCGGCATCAACCTCGTCATCATGGCCCTCGCCGTGGGCGTCACGTACGCGATCGGGATGGTCGCGCGAAGGGTGTTCGGGATCAGCGTCTGACGCGCTGCGAGAGCGCGGCGAGCGTGACGACGGCGATGAAGCCGGCGCCGCCGCCCACCGCGCAGGCGGTCGGCACGCCGAACGCCTCCGCCAGCGTCCCCATCAGGAACGCACCGGCCGGCGTCACGCCTACGAAGACCAGTACGTACAGGCTCATCATCCGCCCGCGCATGCCGTCGGGCACCGTCATCTGCATGGTGGAGTTGGCGGAGGAGGTGAAGACGATCTGCGCGAACCCGGTCACGAGCAGGACGGCGGCCGCGAGCGGGAAGCTCTTCACGAACGCGAGGGCCAGCACGCCGAGGGACGCCACCGCCGCGCCGATCACGATGACGAGCATCGACGGGCGCCGCAAGCTCAGGCTCGCCACGCTAAGGGCGCCAAGCACGGCGCCGACGCCCAGCGCCGCCATGAGGAGGCCGAAGCCGTGCGCGCCCTGGTGCAAGACGTCGCGCGCGATGAGCGGGACGACCACGTTGAAGTTCAG
>JBGOTH010000314.1:0-4509 GCA_041476345.1 Methylomirabilia bacterium | reverse complement strand
CGGATGCGATGGACGTTCCTCATCGTCGCCCTCGTCCTCGCGATGTCGCGAGCAGGCGCCGCCGAGGAGATGACCAACGAGAAACCCGCTTCCGCCTCGAACTACCTGATCCCGGCCGGCGAAATCGCTGCGTTCATCTTCGGGCTCAACCAGGTCGACCGGCACGTTCTCAGCTCGCGGGATTACGATAGCGACGGAGGCACGGCGTGGAGGAATCTGCGGACCGCCCCGATCTTCGACAACGACCCGTTCGGCGTCAACCAGATCGGGCATCCGTACCAGGGCAGCATCTACTACGGATTTGCGCGCTCGGCCGGCCTCAGTTACTGGGAGTCGCTGCTCTACACCATCGGCGGCAGCTTCCTCTGGGAGACCGCCGGAGAGCGACTGGCGCCCTCCATCAACGACCACGTTGCGACAGGGATCGGCGGGACGTTCGTGGGCGAGGCCGGGTTCCGGATGGCCAGCCTGCTGCTCGAGGGCGGCGGCGGCACGCCCGGGTTCTGGCGTGAGCTCGGCGCGGCGCTGATCTCGCCATCCACCGGGTTCAATCGCCTTGCCTTCGGCGACCGGTTCGCCCCCGTCTTCCCGAGCAATGATCCGGAGGTCTTCCTCCGCCTCCGGCTCGGTGCCACCCTCACCGGGAAGGTCGACAACGCCGGGCTCTCGAACAACGTCAGGCGGCAGGAAGGCAGCCTGGACTACTCCATCACGTACGGGCTGCCCGGCAAGCCTGGCTATCGCTACACGCGTCCGTTCGACTATTTCCACTTCGAGTTCACGGCCGTCCCCAACGCGAGCACCGTGGGCAACGCCCTCGAGAACGTGTCGATTCGCGGCCTGCTCCTCGGAGCGAAGTACGAAGCGGGAGGCGACTCTCGCGGCGTCTGGGGTCTGTTCGGCGGCTACGACTACCTGTCGCCGCAGATCTTTCGCGTGGCCACCACACACTTCTTGCTCGGCACCGTCAATCAGTGGTGGCTTTCGCGCTCGGTCGCGCTCCAAACCACCGCGCTCGCCGGCCTCGGCTTCGGCGCGGCCGGTACCGTCGGCGACAAGGAGGAACGCGACTACCACTACGGACTCATCCCCCACGCGCTCCTCGGGCTGCGGCTCATCTTTGGCGAGCGCGCCATGCTGGAGGCGACCGGGCGCGAGTATTTCGTGGCGGGGACGGACACCGGAGTCGGCGGCGTCGGCACCCGCACGTTTGGACACGAGAACATCGCCCGTGGGAGCGTGGGCCTGACCGTGCGCGTCTACGGCCCCCACGCCATCGGGCTCCAGTACCTCGCGACGACTCGCGATGCCCGGTTCCCCGACCGGCGCGACCGGCACCAGTCGGTGGAGACCGTGAGCCTTTCCTACAACTTCATCGGCCACACGCGGTTCGGCGCGGTCGAGTGGCGCCCCGACGAGTAGGGAGGCCCACTGAGCCATCGCCCTGACCCTTTGCCGCATCTCGCGAAGGTCGCCGCGGCGCTGGCCGACAGCGGGCAGCCCGATGCGACGTTCCGCGCGCTGGACGTGGCCCTCGGCGCCGGCCTCGGCCACAAGCTCTTCACCGTCCTGCTGCACCATGCGAGCACGCACGAATCGGAGCGGCTCTATACGAACCAGCCCGCCGCGTATCCGGTGGGCGGCCGCAAGGAGCTGCTCGATACGGCGTGGAGCCGGCGCCTGATCGTCGAAGGCCGTCCCTACATAGGACGCAGCGCCGCCGACATCCGCGAGCACTTCCCCGACTGGGCACTCATCGCGTCGCTGGGCTGCGACTCCATCATCAATCTGCCCGTCGTGTGGAACGGCGGCGTGCTCGGGACGATCAACCTCCTGCACGAAGAAGGCTGGTACGATGACGCCGACGTGTCGATCGGCCTGACGTTCGCCGCCCTCGCCGTACCCGCGTACCTGCTCGCCAGGAGTCGTCCCGCATGAGTGAGCCTCTGCTCGCCGGCGTCACGGTGCTCGACTTCACGCGTGTGCTCGCGGGCCCGTACGCGACGCGCCTGCTCGCCGACCTCGGCGCGCGCGTCATCAAGGTGGAGCGGCCGGGCGAAGGCGACGAGACGCGCAAGGGCTTTCTCCAGCTCGACCCGGAGCGCACCGACCAGGCGAGCTACTTCGTGCGTGTCAACGCCGGCAAGCAGAGCGTCGCCATCGATCTCTCCAACGCCGACGGCCGAGCCGTCGCGCTCGATCTCGCGCGGGTCGCGGATGTCGCGATCGAGAACTTCGTCCCCGGCGTGGCCGCGAAGCTCGGGATCGGCGCCGCGCAATTGCGCGCGATCAACCCGAAGCTCGTGTACTGCTCGATCTCGGGCTTCGGTCAGAACGGCCCGCTCGCGGGCTGGCCGGCGTTCGCGCACATCATCAACGCGATGTCCGGGATGATGGACCTCGAGCGCGGCGGTGACGCGACACCGCACGTGAGCTACATCCAGGCCGCCGACGTGCTCGCGGGCACGCACGCGTTCGGCGCGATCGCCGCCGCGCTCGTCCGCCAGGCGCGCACCGGCGAAGGCGCCACGCTGGACGTCTCCATGCTGGAGGCGCTCGTGGCGGCGGAGGACGTGAGCTTCGGCTCGGTGCTGAACGGCGGCGACATCTCCCTCGGGCCGCGCGTCGGCATGATCATCGGCGACATCAAGGGCCGGCACGTCGTGACGCAATACGTGGGCGGGCCGCAGCTCTGGGCGCGGATGTGCGCCGTCATGAAGCGCCCCGACATCGAAAACGATCCGCGCTTTTCGACACCGCTGGCGCGCCGCGAGCACTGGAACGCGCTGCGGCCGATCCTCGTCGAGTGGCTCAGCAAGAGCTTCGGCTCGGCGGACGAGGCGCTGAGCACGCTCAACGCGGCACGACTCCCGGCGGCGCCCGTTCTGTCACCGAAGGAAGTCGTCGAGCATCCGCACATGAAAGCGCGAGGGGCATTCCCCGAGGTCCCGCATCGCACGCGCGGGAAAGTCCGCGTGACCGCGACGCCGTTTCACGTCGACGGCGCGCCGCTCACTCCCGCCGGCCCCGCGCCGTGGCGCATCGGCGAGCACACGCGCGAGATCCTGACGGGCGTGTTGGGCTACACGCCGGAGCGGATCGAGGCGCTGCGCCGCGCGGGCGCGGTCGCCGAGGCGTAGCGTCGGCAGCCGGCGTTCGCGCACGCGCTGCCGATCATCGGCCTTGCGCGTTGCGGCCTCCGCGGTGCATGTAATCCTACTAGGTCTGAGCGAATCTCATGCGGTGACTCTTCCACATCGACGTGCTCATCTGCCTGCGCTGCGGTGAGCGTCTGCGTCCAGCTTGAGTTCAGCGTGTACACTGCGGCCCGAGTCTCGCCCGGAGCATCCGGTCTTTGGAGGTGTGAGCATGAAAGGTACGTTCCTCTTCACCATGGCAATAGTGGTTGTGCTTACCTGGGGTACGGCAAATAGCCAGAGTGACCCGGCTCAGTCATTGATTGGGAAATGGGAAGGCGAAGTGAGCGAATCAGGGACCGGCAGGACAGCGAGCAACAAAGGGCGGACGCTAATCGTGAAATCGGCGGCGAAGAATGACGGCAAATGGACGATCGACGCGGTGTATGGGATCACCGGGAAAGGAATGGCTCCCGTGGCGGTGGCCGTCAATGAGGACGGCGCAAGGCTGACGCTTCTATTCGTCACTAGCTTTGGAACGCGGATCAGCTTGCACCTGTTCGACGCCAAAAGTCTGGTGGGAACGTTCAGGACGCCGAGGGCCGAGCGCGAGAACAAGATGACACTTGAAAAGGTCGACGCGCACTAACACTAATCCGAAAATACCGACGAGGAACAATGGCACTGAAAACGGATCAGAGGGGTGCTCCCATCGTTTGACGAGGTAGTCCCGAGGAAGGACCTCCGGGCGAGGCCGGCCATGACTGAGAACAGGCCTCTGGTCCGAATGGGAGGGCGCATGAGGCGCGTGGGCGTCTATGAGATGAAAACGCAGCTGCCCCGGCTGCTCGCGCGGGTCAGTCTGGGTGAGCGCATCACGATCACGCGCCACGGCGTTCCCGTCGCCGAGCTCGTGCCGCCTGCCGATCGCCGAACACGACCGGCGGCCGACGTCATTGCGGAGATCCGGGCCTTCCGCAGGGGCCGAACGCTCGGACGGCTATCGCTCCCGACCATGATTCGCCAGGGTCGGCGGTGACGCGGCCCGCGCGCTGACGTGCCGGGCTACACGCCCGCGCGCGTCGACGAGCTGCGGCGCGCGGGCGCCAGCGCCGAGCGGTAACCGCCGCTGCGGCGCGCGGCATTCGCGCGCGCGCGCTGCCGATCGTCGGATTTGCGCGCCCGGATCGTCGCGATGCGCTGAGCGAGCGGGATCTCGAGGCGCTCGGCCGGGCGCTTCGAATAGTCGAAGCCCTCGAGCTTCGACCGCTCGAGCCGGCGCCCGATCGCGCGCTCGATCATCCGCAGATCGCCTTCCTCTTCGGGAGACACCAGCGTGATGGCGTCGCCGGTCATTTCCGCGCGCGCCGTG
>JBGOTH010000313.1:0-4511 GCA_041476345.1 Methylomirabilia bacterium | reverse complement strand
TACCTCACCCGCGGATCGATGACGAGATAGGAGAGGTCGACGAGCAGGTTCACGAGCATGTAGACGCCGGCGATGACGAGCACCACGCCTTGCACCACCGGATAGTCGCGCCGCAGGACGGCGGAGATCACGAGCCGGCCGAGCCCGGGGATGTTGAACACCGTCTCCACGACGACGGCGCCCGAGATCAGCACGGCGAAGCTGATGCCGATCACCGTGATGGTGGGCACGAGCGCGTTGCGAAACGCGTGCTTGTACACGACGGCGCGCTCGGCCAGCCCCTTCGCGCGGCCGGTCGTCACGTATTGCTCGCGGAGCACGTCGAGCATGCTCGAACGGGCGATCCGCGCGATCAAGGCCGATTGCACGAGCCCGAGCGCGAAGGCGGGCATCACCAGCGAGCGCGCGGTCGCGAGCCAGCCGTCCTCGAGCGGCGAGTACCCCGCCACGGGAAACCATCTCAGCCACACACCGAAGACGAGGACGAACAAGAGCCCGAGCAGGAAGTTCGGGATCGAGATGCCGACCAACGCCAGCATCATGAGGGCCTGGTCGACGGCGGAATTGTGGTGGCGCGCGGACAGCACGCCCGCGGGAACGCCGATCAGGATCGAGACGACAATGGCGGAGAGGGTCAGGAGCAGCGTGGGCTCCGCCCGGTCGATGATCGCGTCGAGCACGGGCTTGCGCAGGAAGATCGACTGCCCGAGATCGCCCTGCAGAAGGCGGCCGTACCATCGGGCGAGCTGCAGGTGCAGCGGCCGCTCGAGGCCGAGCGTGCGACGGATCTGCGCCACGTCGTCCGCGGGCGCATCGGGGCCCGCGATGATCGCGGCGGGATCTCCCGGCGCCAGATGGATCAGCACGAACGCGACCGTGGCGACGACGAGCGCGACCGGAATGAGCGCCAGGAGCCGCCGGAGGATGTAGGCCTTCACGCGGTCTTCCACGGCTCCTCGTTCAGGCGTGACAGCGACCAGCGGCCGGCCTCGTGCGAAAGCACGGTCAGCGCGCCGTACCCCTGGCCGAACACCAGCAAGCGGTCGAGCGACAGGCCGAGCGCGCGGCAAAGGATCGCGCGATTCGTTCCCCCGTGCGCGACGACGCCGATCGATGCGCCGGTGTGGTTCGCGACCAGCGTCTGGAACGCGGGCCACGCCCGGGCCACGAGGTCCGGGACGCTTTCGCCCTCGGGAAACGGGAAATCGCCGACGCGGGCCATCCACGTCGCGAAGCCCTCGGGCTCCCGTGCCTTGATCTCGTCGGCGGTGAGACCTTCCCATCGCCCCATCGCCATCTCGCGCAGGGCCGGGACCACCGATGGCGATAGACCACGCGGCCGCCCGAGGAGCTCGCCGCTGCGGCGCGCCCGCACGAGGTCGCTGGAGTAGAGCGCGGCCAGCGGCACATCGCGAAGGTGCGCCGACTGCGCCACGCATTGGGCCTCGCCATGCGGCGAGAGCGGGACGTCGAGGTGGCCGATGAAGCGGCGCGTCTCGGCGAGCATCACCTCGCCGTGCCGGAACAAGTAGACGACCGTCGCGCTCAATGCGCGGCCGCGACGGTCAACAGGACCGCGAGCTCCGTGAGCTCGACGGCCGCACCGTGAACGTCGCCGCTCACGCCGCCGAGCCGGCGCGACATGAACGCGCCGAACGCCACCGCCACGCCGGCCCCGACCAGACACGCCAGCGCGCCACGCCCGCCGAGGAACGCCAGCGCCACCGCCAGCGCCATTCCTGCGGTCACGAACGGCGCGACGGCATGCAGCTCGGCGCGAAACCCGGCTCCCTGGCCACTCGCGACCGAAGAGAACACCCGCCCGATGACCGGCGGCATCGCCCGCCCCACCACGGGAGCCACGATCAGCGCGCGCCAGCGCGTCGATGCATCGATTCCGCTCAGGGCGGCGACCAGGAGGAGGAGCAGCAGCACGAGACCGATGGCGCCGAACGCGCCGATGCGGCTGTCACGCATGATCGCGAGCCGATGTGCGGCGTCGCGCCCCATCAACCCGTCGAGACAATCGGCGAGGCCATCGAGGTGAAGACCACCGGTGATGAGCTTCCACACCGTCACCGTGAGCGTCGCGGCGAGCAGTGGTGTCCACACGGCGCTCGTGAGGCGATCGATCACGACGAGGAGCGCACCGATCGCGAGTCCGACCACGGGAAACCACGCGGCGGCGGCGCCTGGGCCAACGTCCGATGGCATCGCACCCGGAATCGGCACGATCGTGAGGTAGCGCGCGGCCATGACGAGGCGCGTCACGCGCGGATGCTAGCACGAAGCAATCGACAACACCCTTGACGGACGACACAGGACAGCGCACCTTAGGGACCGTTCGAGACTCTTCACCTCTACACGACGAGGATGCGTGCATGAGTGTGACCAGCATGGCAGAGAGGTGGGTCGAGGAAGCCGCCGCGATGACGCAGCCGTCCCGCATCGTCTGGTGCGACGGCTCGAAATCCGAATACGATGCGCTGATCGAGTCGATGCTGCGTGACGGCACGCTCGTCGGCCTCAACCAGCGCACCTACCCAAACTGCTACCTGCACCGCAGCCACCCGCTGGACGTCGCGCGCACGGAACAGCTGACCTTCATTTGCACGCGCGACAAGGACGACGCGGGTCCCACCAACAACTGGATGTCTCCGGCGGACGCCAAGCAAAAGGCCGGCGCGTACCTCAAGGGCAGCATGCGCGGCCGCACCATGTACGTGGTCCCGTACCTGATGGGCCCGGCGGGCTCGACGATGAGTCGGACGGGCATCATGGTGACGGACAGCGAGTACGTCGTCGCCAGCATGCATCTGATGACGCGCGTGGGTCAGGTCGCCATCCAGCAGATGCGGAGCGACGACGATTTCGTGGCGGGGCTGCATTCGCTGGGCGATCTCTCGCCCGATCGCCGCCTCATCCTTCACTTTCCGGAAGAGAAGCTCATCTGGGCCGTGGGCTCGGGTTACGGCGGCAACGCGCTGCTCGGCAAGAAGTGTCACGCGCTCCGCATCGGCTCGTCGCAGGCGCGCCAGGAGGGCTGGCTCGCCGAGCACATGCTGATCCTCGGCGTCGAAGATCCGGAAGGGCGCGTCACGTATCTCGCCGGCGCGATGCCGAGCGCTTCAGGAAAGACGAACCTGTCGATGGTCGTCTCGAGCCTCCCGGGCTGGCGCGCGTGGACGGTGGGCGACGACATCGCGTGGATCCACGTCGACGCCACCGGACAGCTCCGCGCCATCAATCCCGAGTGTGGGTTCTTCGGCGTGGCGCCCAACACGAGCCCGAAGACGAACCCGAACGCGACGACGATGGTGCACTCCAACACGATCTTCACGAACGTGGCGATGACGCCGTCCGGCGAGCCGTGGTGGGAGGGGCTCACGCCGGAGCCGCCCGCGAACCTGCTCGACTGGCAGGGCCGCGCGTGGGATCCGAAGAGCGGCCCCGCCGCGCATCCGAATTCCCGGTTTACCGTGCTCGCGAGCCAGTGCCCGTCGATCGCGCCGAACTGGGAAGATCCACAGGGCGTGCCGATCTCCGGACTGATCTTCGGCTCGCGCCGCACCAAGGTGATCCCGCTCGTGTTCGAGGCGTTCGACTGGACGCACGGCGTCTTCCTCGGCTCCGCGATGAGCACGGAAACGACCGCGGCCATCACGGGCCAGGTCGGCGTCGTCCGGCGCGATCCGATGGCCATGCTTCCGTTCTGCGGCTACAACATGGCCGACTACTTCGCGCACTGGCTCGCCACGGGCTCGCGCCTTGCAAAACCGCCGAAGATCTTCCGCACGAACTGGTTCCGCAAGGACGACGCCGGGAAGTTCCTCTGGCCAGGCTACGGCGACAACATGCGCGTGCTCAAGTGGATGGTCGAGCGGATCCACGGACAGAAGCGCGACGCCGAGGAGACCCCGATCGGCTGGATCCCCCGCCCCGGCGACCTCGACACCGAGGGGCTGTCACTGACGCCCGCGCGGCTCAAGGAAGCGTTGCGCGTGGACGCGCAGGAGTGGCTGGGAGCGCTCGACGACCTCGAGAGCTTCTTCGGCCAGTTCGGCAAGCGCCTGCCCGCCGCGATCGCCGCCGAGCTCGCCGAGACTCAGCGCAAGTTCCGGGGCTGATCCCGCGGGGCTCCGGTCAGGAGCTTGGACGCGTGCGCTGACCTGCAACCGTCGCCGTAGCGTCTCGACGAGACAAGCAGCGCGCCCACCACGACGAGATCAGAGAATTTCGCCGGCATTGGACCAAGAGCCAATAGACCCGCCGGAAGCCGCCGACTAACTTCAGAAGGAATCTGGTTACAGGTGTACCACCAACTCACGTACGTGTGGCCGCACGCGGCCAAGGGGAGATCATGAAGACTCGCGATATCGTAATGCTCTGCGCCGCCATCGTCGTAGGGACAGCGCCAATCACGGCACCGGCGACAGTCGCTGCGGCGACGCTCCGGGCGCCGGTGATGCTGGCGCAGGCGACTCCGGCCCCCGCGGCGACAACGCGGGCGC
>JBGOTH010000312.1:0-4512 GCA_041476345.1 Methylomirabilia bacterium | reverse complement strand
GGGTTGAGGTGTCGCCACGGGCTGAGGAGTTGCCACGACGGGCGGCGTCGGCGGTTGTGCCCGCTCGGCAGTGTTGTCGCGCTTCACGTCCGGTCGCACGGGGGCAGCCACTGGAGGCGCATCACGCTTGGGTTGAGGTGTTGCCACGGGCTGAGGAGTTGCCGCGACGGGTCGCGTCGGTGGTTGTGGTCGCTCGACGGTGTTGTCGCGCTTTACGTCCGGGCGCGCCGGAGTTGGGGCGCCGATTGCTGGGGTGACGCCCGGCGCCGCGCTCGGCGCGACAGCGGCGCGCACGGGAGCGGCTCCCTGCTTGGGCGCGGGTACGAGCCGTGGCGCTGCGGTCGGCGTCACGACGGCGGTGGCCGCGAGCCCCTCGGCGCGCAGTGCCGGGGTGACGTCGCGGGGCGGGCGAGTGGCGACGACCGATCGGCTGTGGATCGTTTCCGGCGGCCGGGTGGCGGTGCCGCTGCTCGGCGCGAGGCTAGCGGCAACGGGCTTGACGGCGAGTTGGCCGCGAACCGGAGCGAGCTGCTGGACATCGGCCTGACTGAATCGGCTCGGCCGGACGTCGGCGCGACCGAATCGATCGGCGGAGACACCGACCACCGCATTCACGCCGGTCGCTCCGGTCACGTTCCGATAGACCGTGATGTTCTGAGCGTTGACGATCGTCGTGTTGTTGACGACGACGTTGTTGACGACGCGCGGCCCGCCCCAGCCGTCCCATGATGCGCGGCCGACATAGCCCGGACGGCCCCACCACGGGATGACGGGCTCGCCCCAACCGAGTGGCGCCCACGCGAGGGGCAGGCCGATGCTCAGGCGAACGCCGCCGCCGAGAAAGACCACGAGGGCGGGAGCGTAGATTGGCCGCGTGACGATCGGTCCCGGCGCCCAGCCCCAGAAACCACCGACGTGGATCCAGCGGCCGTAGTGATAGGGCGCCCAGCCCCACGGCTCGTCGTCGAGCCATGTCCAGCCGTAGCTCGGATCCCATATCCACCGCCCGGTGCTGTACGGAGTCCAGCTCGTCGCGACGGCGCGCGGTACCCACACGGAGCCGTAGCTCTCGACCGTCCGCCAGCTCCCGTAGCGGTCGAGCTCCTGCGTGCCGTAGACACTCGGTCCGACGTAGCGCGCGCTCGGTGAATTGACGAGGTAGTCGGTGCGCTGGTAGTTCCAGCGATCCCATTCGGTGAGACCGGGCGTCGGGCCTACGGCCACCCGCGCCGCGTCCGTGCCCGTGACCACCACCTGCTGGCCCGACCCGATCGTGCCGGCGACACCGCCCGCCGGCGTCATCGTGGCGCTGCCGCCACGCTGCGTCTGGAACGTGGTGGAATCCGCGGTCACGTCCGCATGGTAGTAGCCCGCACGTTCGATGGTGAACGCCGCGTTCGGCGTGTCGAGCTCTACCGTTTGCGCGCGCGCGAGCTCGCGTAGGTCGACGGAGACTCGCCCCGCCGGCGCCCTGAATTGCACGTAGCCGGGCTCCTGGTTGTCGAGGCTGATCTGGGTTCCCTCGGCGGCGCGGACGAAAGCGCGCGGCCCGATCTGCACCTCTACGGTGCCGCTGGGGCCGGTATAGAGGGAATCTCCCGGAGCGAGCGGCGTATTGACCCTGGCCGGAGTCCACTCCGCGGCGCCAGGGCGCCAGAAGGAGACGTCGCCGTTGATGTAGCTGATGCGGGCGGGCGTGACCACCGCCGTCTGCGCCGGCTGGGGCTGGGCCCAGAGATTCAGGGCTCCGGTCAAGAGCAAGCCCGCGGTCAGCAGCGTTGCGAAGATCAGCTTCCAGATCATGTGCGTGAGGAATGTCATGGCGTGTTCAGAGTAGTTGTCGGTGTCCAGCCTGTGTATAGGACCTTGGTCACATGCGCCGCGCGGCCGGGCTAGACTCCGAAGCGTGGTTACGCCGCGCTGCCCGGTCCGCGGATGCCGCCGGGCGCTCGCACGCGCCGAGCGTCATTTCGTTTGTACGCGTGGACACTCCTTCGACGTCGCGCGCAGCGGGTACCTCAACCTGCTCCAGCCGCAAGATCGCCGCTCGCTCCTGGCGGGAGACTCCGCGAAGACACGTGAGGCGCGCCGCCGCGTCGTGGAGAGCGGCCTCGAGACGCCTCTCGTGGACGCCGTGGCGGCGCTCGTGTCTCTCGCGCCGCCGGACGCGGCGCTGGAAGTCGGCTGCGGCGAAGGCCACTACCTCGCGGCGATCGTCGCGCGCACCGGTTGCGAGGGGCACGGGATCGACATCTCGACGGCCGCGATCGACGCGGCGGCGCGGCGTCACCCGCGGCTCTCCTGGGTCGTCGCGAACGCCGACCGTGTGCTTCCGTATCCCGACGCGTCGTTCCGCCTCGTCGCCTCGATCACGGCTCGCCGCCATGCTCCCGAGTTCCGCCGTGTCCTCCGGGCGGACGGCACGCTGATCGTCGTCGTGCCGGCGGCCGACGACCTCATCGAGCTGCGGCAGGCGATTCTCGGCGAAGGCATCGCGCGCGACCGTGTCGAGGGGGCGATCGGGGACTTCGCGCCGCTCTTTACGCTCGAGCGGCACGAGCGCCTCCGGCATCGCGCGCGCCTCGGCCCGGCCTCTCTTCAGGACGTGATGACTGCGTCGTACCGCGGCGTCCGGGAGAGCCAGCGGGCGCGGCTCGCGTCGCTCGGAACCCTCGACGTCACGCTCAGCCGCGATGCGCTGCTCTTTCGCCCGTCGTAGGTCTCTGCTCGTCGTCGCGCTGCCCTACTGGACCCTGATCGGGCGGGGATTCGCAGCCCGCTAGGCTACAATCCCTCGGAGGATCCTTCATGTATCGCATCGTGGTAACGCTTCTGTTCTCGCTCGTTGTGTGGCTGCCGGCCGGTGTCGCGTTCGGCCAGGCGGCACCGTCGCGCCCGGCGGAGGCGGCCCGCCCCGCGGTCGTCGCGCCCGGCGACGAGATCAAGCTGGATGAGTCGGGCGCGCTCAGGGCGTCCGCGGTCCAGTCGAAGATGTCCGCGATCCTGGCGAACTTCGCGCTGCTCCAGCGCCAGGCGCAGGACCTGCAGGCCTCGATGGCCAAGGCGCTCGACGAGCGGAAGCGGCTGCTCGAGGAGGCCGGGCGCAAGGTGCGGGTCGATGTTCGCGAGCCAAACGAATGGGTGTACGACGAGGCGGGGCTGCGCTACGTCAGACCCAAGAAATGACGTAAAGCGAGAGTGGCGAAACTGGCAGACGCACTGGATTTAGGATCCAGCGGGCGAAAGCCCTTGGGGGTTCAACTCCCCCCTCTCGCACCAACGCAAATCAACGGGAGACTATGAACGACCGAGACGTCCCGCCCGCCGAGCTCTACCAGGTCCTGCGCAACGAGGTGAAGCACGAAGACGACTTGATTGGACAGCGGATCAGCTGGTTCACCGCCTCGCAGGCCTTCCTCCTGGTGTCGCTCGCCATCGCACACCGGGGGGAGACCGTCATGCCGAAGCCGGGGAACAACACGCTCTTCCCGCTCGTGCCGATCGTCGCGCTGTCGTCCTCGATCCTGATCTTCTTCGGCGTGCTCGCGGGGATCGGCGCTCTCGCGCAATGGCGCGGGCGGCTCCGCGCGCTAGCGCACCGCCATCCGGAGCTCCCGTACGTCAAGTACGAGCGCCTGATCGTGCCCGCGGCGTGGAGCGCGCCGCTCCTACTGCCGGTCGTGTTCATCCTCGCGTGGATCTATCTGCTCGTCGTCGGCTACCGCTGACACCAAACTCCGAAGTCACAGAATAGGGGGTCCTGGAACGGTCCCAGACCCCACCAGTAGTGCTTTGGACTTGACAAGCTCCGGCCGCCTCCCTAATGTCGGCCGAGGTGGTACGCGCCTTCATTTTCTTCATGCAGGCCCTCGACGGGAGCCCTCACGCCGAATGAGCAAGGTGATGGTCGTGGACGACGCCCGCGCCGATCTCGTGATGATGGAATCGATCCTGCGAACGGCGGGACACCTCGTCGTCTCGTACAACGACGGCGACCGACTCGAAGAGCACCTGGCGACCGAGCTCCCCGACGTGCTGCTTCTCGACGTCGTGATGCCGAAGCGCAACGGCTACGAGCTCTTGCGTCGCGTCAAGAAAGACGAGCGAACGCGGCACACGCCCGTGGTGCTCGTCACGTGCCGCGACGGTGACAGCGACAGGATCTGGGGCAAGCGGCAGGGCGCGGACGACTACATCACGAAGCCGTTCACCAGCGCCGAGCTGTTGAGCGTCGTCACCCGCTTCACCGCCGTCGGTCGTCTCCCGTCCACGTGAGCCCCTCCACGCTCGATCAGGCGCCGGGCGTCTTGGCGTGTCTGTTCGAGCTCGCGAGCCGCACCTTCGCCGTCGAGATCGGGCAGGCGAGAGAAGCGCGCGTGTTCACCGATTACACCGTCGTCCCGCTCGCGCCGCCGCACCTCATCGGGATGACGAATCTGCGCGGCGCCATCATCCCCATCGTGGATCTCGGCGTGCTGCTCGGGCTCCCGGCGCGCCGCGGGACGATCAGCG
>JBGOTH010000311.1:0-4535 GCA_041476345.1 Methylomirabilia bacterium | reverse complement strand
GCGTGCGCTTCGTCCTGAAGGAGCCGTGGCCGGACTTCATGACGTTCTACGGCACGTCCGCCACCGGCGCCGCGTGGATCGTCCCCAAGAAATACGTCGAGAAGGTCGGCG
The DNA here is from genome assembly GCA_041476345.1 of Methylomirabilia bacterium. Lineage (GTDB taxonomy): Bacteria > Methylomirabilota > Methylomirabilia > Rokubacteriales > CSP1-6 > VGLJ01. The sequence continues at coordinate 4,424 of JBGOTH010000311.1, read as the reverse complement.
ACGACGGCTTCAAGAAGGCGCCGATCGGAGCGGGCCCCTACAAGTTCGTGAGCTCGAATCCGGGCATCGACCTCGTCATGGAAGCGTTCGACGGTTATTGGCGCAAGACGCCGTCGGTGAAGCGGCTCGTGTTTCGCAGCATACCTGACGAATCGACGCGCGCCGCCGCCCTCAAGGCGGGCGACGTGGACCTCGTGTACCTGCTGAGCGGGCCGGTGGCGCAGGAAATCAAGCGCTCGCCCGGGCTGCGCCTGGCCGCCGCCATGCCGCCCGGCGTCGTGTTCCTCGACCTGCCCGAACAGTGGGATCCGAAGTCGCCCTGGCACGACCGCCGCGTGCGGCTGGCGGCCAGCTCCGCGCTCGACCGCAACGCGCTCAACCAGGCGGAGACGCTCGGCCTGTCGCACCCGACCGGCGGCCTCGTGCCACGCGTGCTGGAGTTCGCGCGCGCGTACGAGCCTCCCGCGTACGATCCCGCGCGCGCGAAGCAGCTTCTCGCGGAGGCCGGCTATCCCTCGGGCTTCGAAGCGGGCGAGCTCACGCCGTTCCCGCCGTTCTTCTCGCTGGCCGAGGCGATCGGCAACTATCTGCAGGCCGTCGGGATCAAGACGCACGTGCGCACGATGGAGCGCGCGGCGTTCCTCACCGCGTGGCGCGAGCACAAGATCAAGGGCGTGGTCATGGGGCTCGGCGCGCCCGCCGGCAACGCGGCGACGCGCATCGAAGCGTACGTGACGAAGAACGGCATCTACGCGTCCGGCGTCGTGCCGGAGATCGAAGACCTCTTCCAGCGGCAGGCCCGCGAGTTGGACCGGAAGAAGCGCGAAGCGATGCTGCACCAGATCCAGCAGATCATGTACGAGCGGGTGCTGCACGTACCGGTCTACGAGCTGGCTTTCCCCTGGGGCATCGGTCCGCGGGTGGAGGAGGCGTGCGTGGACCACATCAAGGGCTTCGCGTACTCGGCGCCGTACGAGGACTTGAAGCTCAAGCCGGGACGATGAAAGTTTCGTTCTTCGAAACCGCGCGCTACCGCGCGCCCGAGGCGTTGCCGCCCGAGTGGCCCGTGCCGTCCGGGTCGTACGACCGCGAGGCCGGCGCGCGGGCGTATCACGGGATGATCGAGCGGCTCGCATACGTCGAAGACCTCGGGTTCGACTGGGTGAGCGTGTCCGAGCATCACTACTCGCCTCGCATCCTGACGCCGTCGCCGATCGTGGCGGCGGCGTTCCTCGCCGCGCATCTGAGGAAGATCACGATCGCGCTCCTCGGCCCCATCGTCCCGCACAGCAACCCGGTGCGCGTGGCCGAAGAGGTGGCGATGCTCGATACGCTCGCGCAGGGGCGCCTCGTCGTCGGGCTGCTGCGCGGGACGACGAACGAATCGCTGACCTACGATCTGAATCCGGCGGAGGCGCGCGCGCGCACCGACGAGGGGATGGAGCTCATCCTGAAAGCGTGGACGGAGCCGCACCCGTTCGGCTGGCAGGGGCGCCACTTCCAGTACCGGACGGTGTCGATCTGGCCGCGTCCGCTCCAGCAACCGCACCCGCCGACGTTTGCGCTGGGCACGAGCCGTGAGTCATGCGAGTTCGCCGCGCGCCATCATCTGGGCTGTGGCGTGTCGTACGGCCCGTTCGAGGTCATGGCGAAAGCGACGCGCTATTACCGCGAGCAGTGCGCGCGCCACGGCTGGACGCCGGCCCCGGAGCAGATGCTCTACCGGGCCAACATGCTCGTCGCCGACACCGACGAGGACGCGCACGCGCTGCTGGCGAAGCAGCCGAAGGGCGCGCCGTTCGCCATGCGAGCCCCACTGCGCGACGCGTTCATGACCGCCGATGCGCGCAACATCGCGGGTGAGGTGAGGGCGCCGAACGTCGGTGGCGCGCTGCCCACGACGTTCATCGGGAGCCCTGACACGGTGGTCGAGCAGGTGAGGCGCGCGCGCGAGGTGATCGGCGTGGGCGTGCTCGATCTGTCGTTGCATCCCCCGGGATCCGACGAGCTCGAGCCGCTGATGCGCGCGCTCGAGCTCTTCGGCAAGAAAGTCCTGCCGCGCATTCGCGACATATGAGCTTCATCCAGCGCTTCATCGACGCGAACGGCTTCCGCATCCGGTACATGGAGGCCGGGCAGGGGGCGGCGCTCGTGCATCTCCACGGCGCGGGCGGGTTGCGCCTCAATCCCGCGCACGACCTGCTTGCGCGCCGGTTCCGCGTGATCGCGTTCGAGATGCCGAGCCTCGGGGAGTCGCCCGCGGTCGCGTCGACGATGGGCAGAGCGATCAAGAACCTCGGCATCGACTCGTTCGACCTCATGGGCACGTCTTTCGGCGGCACGACCGCGCTGTGGCTCGCGCTGCAAGCGCCCGAGCGCGTGCGCGCACTCGTGCTCGAAGCGCCCGCGGCGATTCGTCAGGAGGCCGTTGATGCGGAGCTCGAGAGTCGATTACCGAATCTCGCGACGCCGACGCTGGTCCTGTTCGGGACGCTGGACGCCGTCATCGCGCCGGCGATGGGGCGTGTCTACACGGACCTGATGCCGAACGCCCATCTCGTCTTCGTCTACGACGCCGGGCACGCGATCGCGACGGAGCGCCCCGACGCGTTCGCGGAGGTGGTGCTCGATTTTCTCGAACGCCACGAGGCGTTCGTGATCAGCCGCGCGGAGACGGTGATCCATCCGTGACGCGCGATTCAGAAGGAGAACGTCGATGTCGTTCATGACGCAGAACGGGTTTCGTCTCTACTACGAAGACACGGGCGGCGACGCACCGACCGTCATGCTCCTGCACGGCGCCGGCGGAAATCATCTGAGCTGGTGGCAGCAGGTGCCGGTGTTCGCCGAAGAGTACCGGTGCGTGACGCTCGATCAACGCGGTTTTGGACAGTCCCCGGACGTAGCGAACGGGCCCGGTCCCGCCGCCCTCGCGACCGACGTCATCGCGTTGCTCGATCATCTGAAGATCACGCGGGCCGCGCTCGTCGCCCAGTCGATGGGCGGGTGGGCGGCGGTGGGCGCCGCCGTGCGCGCGCCCGAACGCTTCTGGGCGATCGCCATGGCGAACACCGTTGGTCACCTCACCAACCCCGACATCGCGGCTCTGCGCGAGAAGCTCGCCGCGGCGAGCCCACCGCGACCGGCCGTGCTGTGGCACGCGGCGCTCGGACCCACGTTTCGCAAGGCGCAGCCCGAGCGCTCGTTCCTCTACGCGCAGATCGCCGGCACGAATGCGCCGCTGCCTGCGGACTTCCGCGAGCAGCTCGGCCGTCTCGCAACGCCCGTCGATCGCTTCGCCGCGACCCACGTCCCGACGCTGTTCCTGACCAGTGACGAGGACGGGCTCATCTGGCCCGAGCTATCCGAGAAGGTGCACCGCCACGTCCCGGGCTCGGACTTCGTGCGCGTCGACGCCGCCGGCCATTCGACGTACTTCGAGCGCCCCGACGTGTTCAATCGCGAGGTCGGCGCGTTTCTGAAAGCGCATCGCCCATGAAGTGGTGCCGGTTTCAGTCGGGAGCGGACGTGTCGTACGGCTTCATCGAGGGCGACACCGTCACCGCGGTCACGGGCAGCCCGTTCGACAGCGACGCGTTGTCGAGGGGCGAGCGCGGGGGCAGCCCGTTCGACAGCGACGCGTTGTCGAGGGGCGCCACGGCTGCGCCGGGGTGCCCCGAACGCGGGGGGGCTTGGGGGGCGCCCGGAGCCCCCCATGTACTTAGTCGCGTGAAGCTGCTGGTGCCGGTCATTCCGCCGACGTTCTATGCTGCCGGTGTGAACTACCGCGCGCACGTGACCGAGATGGCGCACCGCCGCGGCGTGAAGCCGGAGTTTCCGCCGCGGGCGGACGTGGGCTACCGCGCCAACAACGCGCTCATCGCCAGCGACGAGCCGATCGTCATCCCGAAGGACGCGACCGATCAGGTGCAGTACGAAGGCGAGCTGGTCGTGGTGATCGGCAAGCGCTGCAAGCGCGTGTCGGAAGCCGAGGCGCTCGACTGCGTCTTCGGCTATACGATCGGCAACGACGTCAGCGAGCGCACCTGGCAGCGCGGCGACCGGACGTTCTGGCGCGGCAAGAACACCGACACGTTCAAGCCGATGGGCCCGTGGATCGTCACGGGCCTCGATCCCGACGAGCTCCGCGTCACGATCCGGCTCAACGGCAAGGAGATGTTCACCTATGCGGTCAAGGACGCGATCTTCGGCGTGCGGACGTTCATCAGCCGCATGAGCCAATACCTGACGCTGCACCCGGGGGATGTCCTGTGGATGGGCACCGACGGCGCGACGGAGAACATGAAGGACGGGGACGTCGTCGAGGTGGAGGTCCCCGGCATCGGCGTGCTGCGTAATCCCGTCGTGAGGGCACGCGCATGACGGTGACCGAGATCGACGCCGTCGTCGTCGGCGCCGGGTTC
>JBGOTH010000310.1:0-4556 GCA_041476345.1 Methylomirabilia bacterium | reverse complement strand
ATCCTCTTCGTCAGGAGGTCTGTGAAGTACCGGACGTCACGGTGTCGGAAACGAGCACGGCCCGGGCGATCTCCACCATGGGACGGCGGGTATCCATGGCGGCACGACGGAGCCTCTGAAACGCCTGCTCCTCCGTGAGCGAGTGCCGTTCCATGAGACGGCCCTTGGCACGCTCGATCACCTTGCGGTCATCGAGTGACTGCTTGAGCTCCCTCGCCTCGCGGAAGCGTGCAACGGCCAGGTCGATCGCCGGAGCGAGCTCGGCGGGGCGCAGCGGCTTCAGCAGATACGCCATCACCCCCGCCTCGCGGGCGCGCTCGGTCAGCTTCTCGTCGGTGTGGCTCGTGAAGAGCACGACGGGGCAGGCCGCCTTCGCCGTCACGTCAGCCGCGGCGACGACTCCGTCGCCATCGGGCAACCCCACGGCGAAGATCGCGACGTCGGGCCGCGTACGCTGGACGAGCGTCAGCGCGTCCGCCGCACGATAGGCCTCGCCCGCGACTTCTCCGCCCGCCGCCCAGATCGCGGCGCGAAGCGCAGCGCGGGAGCGTTCGTGATCATCGAGGATCGCGACTTTCCAGCGTGGCTCACCCTTCATGCCGCTTACCAAGTGGCAAGCGCGATGCCACCCCCCTCACAAATCAAATCAACTATTTGCGAGCACTTGCCTCATGCGCTCTGCTCAGCCAGCAGGCACGCGCTGTTCGTGTGCTCACCTCGACGGCACGTCGCGGCACGGCCCGTCGGCGAAGCCGACGCAATCCTTGCGCCGCTCCTCATCGGTCCCCTTCGAGGGCGCGGCCCGTCGGCGAAGCCGACGTAGTCCTTGGCGTCAAGTCGGCGACGCAAACACCTGTGGGAAACGACGCCACGAAATTGAAGAGCGGAAATCCAGGCGCGACGTCACCATCCGACGAAGCCGAGGCGACGCCAGATGACTGGTGGCGCGCCGTCGGGCGGTGGGGGGCTTGGGGGGAGCGTCAAGACGCTCCCCCCATGTGTCAGGGCCGGCTACTCAAATATCGTAGTACAGCGCGAATTCCCAAGGATGCGGACGCATCCGAATCTGATCGAGCTCGTTCTTGCGCTTGTACTCGATCCACGTCTCGATCACGTCAGGCGTGAAGACGTCCCCCTTCAAGAGCCAGTCGTTCGACTTCTCGAGGTTGTCGAGCACGGTGCCGAGATCGCCGGGCAGCTGCTTGATCTTCTTCTGCTCGGCCGGCGGCAGGTCGTAGAGATCCTTGTCGATCGGCTTGCCTGGATCGATCTTGTTCGCGATGCCGTCGAGGCCCGCCATCACGCACGCGGCGAAGCTGAGGTACGGGTTGCAGGTCGGATCCGGCGTGCGGAACTCGATGCGCTTGGCGCCTTCCGACTTCGAGATCATGGGAATCCGGATGGCCGCCGAGCGGTTACGCTGGCTGTACACGAGGTTGATCGGCGCCTCGTAGCCCGGCACCAGCCGCTTGTAGCTGTTCGTCGACGGCGCGATCAGCGCGAGCAGCGCGGGCGCGTGCTTCATGATGCCGCCGATGTAGTAGAGGCACGCCTTCGAAAGGTCGGCGTAGGTACCCCGCTCGTAAAAGATGTTCTTGCCGTTCTTCCACAGCGACTGGTGTGTGTGCATACCCGAGCCATTGTCCTGGAAGAGCGGCTTCGGCATGAACGTCGCGGTCTTGCCCCACTTCTTCGCGGTGTTCTTTGCGCAGTACTTGTACCAGAGGACCTTGTCCGCCATCTTCGTCAGCGTGTCGAAGTGCATGTCGATCTCGGTCTGGCCGCCCGTCGCGACTTCCGAGTGGTGCACCTCGACGCGCACGCCGACGGACTCGAGCGCCAGCACCATGTCCGAGCGGATGTCCTGGAACTGGTCCATCGGAGGGACCGGGAAGTAGCCCTGCTTGTAGCGGGGCTTATAGCCGAGGTTCGGCTGGTCCGGCGTACCTTCCTTGCCCGAGTTCCAGGCGCCGGCGACCGAATCGATGAAGTAGTAACCGGAGTTGTAGTTCTGGTCGAAGCGGATCGAGTCGAAGAAGAAAAACTCCAGCTCGGGACCGATGAAGACGGTGTCCGCGATGCCGGTCTTCTTCACGTAGGCCTCGGCCTTCTGGGCGATGTAGCGCGGATCACGCGAGTACCGCTTCCCGGTGGCCGGATCCCTCACGTTGCAGATCATGACGAGGGTCGGCACGGCCGTGAACGGATCCATCTGCGCCGTGCTCGGGTCCGGGATCAGCAGCATGTCCGACTCGTCGATCGACTGGAAGCCTCGGATCGAGGAGCCGTCGAACCCCAGGCCGTCCTCGAAGATGTCTTCCCGCAGCTCGGACAACGGGATCGAAAAGTGCTGCCAGAGGCCGGGGAGGTCGATGAAGCGCAGGTCGATGATCCTGGCGCCCTTCTCCTTGGCCATCTTGAGAACGTCTTTCGCGGTCATCGCGGAACTCCTTCTCCGTTGAAAGTCTGTTGAGGTGCTCCCCCGAAGGCGCGACCCGGGATACCGTAGTCAACCGGGCCTATGAAATCAAGCCCGCCGCGCTCAGTGGACGGGCCGCGGCTTCGCCTCCGTCGGGCGCACCGCACCTGTGAAGCCGGTACCGCCGGTCGGGAACTCGCCGTACGAGCCACTTCCGCCTGAATACGCCGTCTCCGAATGCTGGGAGAGGTCGAGCCCCGCCGCCTCGTCCTCGTCGCTGATGCGGAGGCCGACCAGCGCGTCCACGATCTTGAGGATGAAGAACGTCATCACCACGGCGAGCGCGATCGAGGCGCCGACGGCCACCACCTGGTTCCACAATTGCCCGGGATTGCCGTAGAAGAGCCCATCGGCGCCGCCGGCGTTGACGACCTTGGAGGCGAACAGCCCGGTCGCGATCGCGCCCCAGGTACCGCCGACACCGTGGACGCCGACCACGTCGAGCGAATCGTCGTACCCGAGCTTCGACTTGAGGTTGCACGCGCTGTAGCAGAGAAACCCGGCGAGCGCACCGATGATCATCGACGCGACCGGACCGACGTAGCCGGACGCCGGTGTGATGGCGACGAGCCCCGCCACCGCTCCGGAGGCGGCGCCGAGCACCGTCGGCTTGCCGCGCGACATCCATTCCGTGAACATCCAGCCCAGCGCCGCAGCCGCCGCGGCGGTGTTGGTGGCGACGAAGGCACTCACCGCCAACCCGTTCGCCTCGAGCGCGCTGCCCGCGTTGAAGCCGAACCAGCCGAACCACAGCAGCGCCGCGCCCATCACGGTCATCGGCAGGTTGTGCGGCTGCATCGGCTGGTGTCCGTACCCTCGACGCTTGCCGAGCACCACCGCGCACACGAGTGCCGACATCCCCGACGAGATGTGGACGACCGTCCCGCCCGCGAAATCGAGCGCGCCGAACTTCTTGAGCCAGCCGCCGTCGCCCCACACCCAGTGGGCGAGCGGGTCGTAGACGAGGGTCGCCCACAGGACGGTGAACAGCAGGAACGCGGAGAACTTCTTCCGCTCCGCGAAGGCGCCCGTGATCAGCGCGGGGGTGATGATGGCGAACATCATCTGGAACGCCATGAAGGCCTGGTGAGGAATGGTCTTCGAATACGCGTCGAAGGGCTCGAGGCCCACACCCCGGAGGCCGATCCATTCCAGGCCCCCGATGATCCCCCCCTTGTCGGGGCCGAATGCGAGGCTGTAGCCCCACAGCACCCACTGGACGGAGATGAGCGCCATGATGATGAAGCTCTGCATCAACGTCCCGAGCGCGTTCTTCTGCCGCACCATGCCGCCGTAGAAGAGTGCCAGGCCGGGCGCCGTCATCATCAAGACGAGGGCGCTCGACGTCAGCATCCACGCGGTGTCCCCCTTGTCGATCTTGGAGGGAGGAGCCGGTGCCGTGGGGGCGGCCGCAGGCGCGGTGGCGCCTGGCGCAGGCGCGGTCGGCGCGGCCGTCGTCTGGGCGAAGGCTCCTGGTGCCACGACCCCCAACACGAGCACGACCATGAAGGCAAAGACGAGACGCTTCGTGATCATCCTCAGATGGCGCTTTCGTCGCGCTCCCCGGTGCGGATCCGGATCGCCGAATCCACCGGGTGCACGAAGATCTTGCCGTCGCCGATGTTGCCGGTCTTCGCCGCCTGCGTCATCACGTCGGCCACCTTGTCCGCCAGGTGATCCGCCACGACGACCTCGACCTTGATCTTCGGAAGGAAGTCGACGGTGTACTCACCACCGCGGTACAGCTCGGTGTGGCCCTTCTGCCGCCCGAAGCCGCGCACCTCCGACACCGTCATACCGATCACACCGATCGCGGTGAGCGCTTCCTTGACGTCGTCCAGCTTGAACGGCTTGATGATGGCCTCGACCTTCTTCATCGACGCTCCTCCCGCCCGTCGGCAGAGCAACGAGTGTGCCGAACCTACCTCAGCGCGGCCGCCAAGGAAACCGCCGACTTCCACGGCCGCACGACGATGCGGCGCTGCTCAGGAAAAAGGCAATGCCGGAGACGCTGCCCGGTCTAGGCGCACGGCCGCTCGTAGACGTTCACGCCGCGGGTCTCACGGAGCAGGGGGCT
>JBGOTH010000309.1:0-4570 GCA_041476345.1 Methylomirabilia bacterium | reverse complement strand
GCGCGCGGACAGATTACACACGCTGCCGATCGCCGCGTAGTCGAACCGGCCCTCGAAACCGACCTTGCCCAGTGTCGCGACGCCCATCGCGATCCCGACGCCAAAGCCGAGCTTGTGGCCGCGTTGCCGCCAGCTCTCGATTAGGGTCGCCGCCTCCTCGCGCATCGCGAGGGCGAGGCGGACGGCGCGCGCGGCGTGGTCTGGAAAGGGGATGGGATCGTTGAAGAAGACCATGACTCCGTCGCCGGTGAACTGGTCGACGGTTCCCTCGTACCGGAAGATGAGCGGGCCGAGGACGTCGTGGTAGGAGTTCAGGAAGCCCATGACCTCTTCGGGCTGCGCCTGTTCGCCGAAGGCCGTGAAGCCGCGCAGGTCGCAGAAGACCACCGTGATCTCACGGCGGTGAGAGGCGAGCACGGCCTCGTCGCCGGCCGAGACGATCAGCTCGACGACTTGCGGAGACAGGAAGTGCTTGAGCCGGCCGACTCGTTCGAGCTCCGCCCGGACGCGGTCGCGCTCGGCCAGGCCTTTGGTCATGGTGTTGAACGTGCTCGCCAGCTCACCGATCTCGTCGCTCAGGTTGACCGACACGGAATGGTCGTAGTCGCCGCGCTCGACCCGGCGGGCGCTCTGCACGATCGTCAGCACGGGCTTCGTCACCCGGCGCGCGATGAAGATCGCGCCCGCAAGCGAGATACCGAGACCCGCGCCCGAGAGCGCGAGCATCACGAGCTGCAGGCGGCGGTACGGCCGGAGCGCTTCTTCCAGCGAGCGCTGGAGGACCGCGATGATGCCGCCATCCGCCTTCCCGCCGACGCCGGCAAGCAGCGTCACGTATTCGCCACGACCCATGGAGAGGGACAGCGTCGTGTCGTCCGTCACGCTCGCGTCGGGGAGGAGCGTCAGCAGCGTCTGCCGCATCGCACCGGGCAGTGTGGAGGCGAGCGCGGTGAGCCCGCCCCCGGGACGCCGGCCGAGGAACGTAACCTGGAGGTTCGTCAGCCGCTGCAGATCCTTGGCGACCTGGTCGTCGATGATGAACCCGACGCAGATCCACGCGATGGGCAGCGGGGCCAGGAGCGGCACCGCGACCATCTGATAGGGGCGGCCGTCGATCACCGCAATCGTGGACGCATCCTGCCTCCGCTCGGCGCGCGCGATCATATCGGGGAGAGAAAACGGCAAGCCCGTCCGGCCCGGGTGAAGCGTGTCGACGAGAAGCTCCCGGTCGAGCGAGACGAGCTGCATGACGTCGGCGCGGATGCGCGCCTGGTGGTTCTCCAGCACCGAAAGCACGGTGGCGCGGTCGTCGCTCGAGGTCGCGGTCTTGAAGGCGAAGTCGCCGGAGAGAAGGCGCGCGGAGTCGGCGAGCTGCTGAGTCCGCGCCGTGAGCAGGCGGGCGAAGACCTTGCCGCCGACCGCCAGCTCGGCGCCGATCTGCGCCCGGGCGTTTCGCGTCACGGCCACGCTGACGGCGAGGAGCGTGCTCGCGGACAGCAGCGTGAGCAGGCCCACGAAGAAGACGACGACGCGGGTCTGGAAGCGACGGAAGCGCACCGTCAGCGGTACTTGTCGGACGCCCGCGAGGGGGCGCGGCGGGGCCGAACGTCGGGTTTGAGATTCACGACGAACTCCACCCGCTCGTCCTTCCCCGCGACGATCGTGACGCGCTGGCTCGCGGGCGCAGCCCCCTCGGGCAGCCGCGGGTGCCGGACCTGGACCTCGTACGTGCCCGCCGGCAGGTCCGCGATCCGGGCGTGGCCGTTGGCGGCGGTCGTCTCGAAGTACGGCGTCTCGAGCACGTAAACGTACCCGAGCATCCAGTCGTGGATGTTGCAGCCAAGGACCACGAGGCCGGCCTTGTCGAACTTCACCGGCGGAGCCTGCGTCCCCTTGTAGAGCGGCAGCTCGAACTTCTTGGCCGGCGAGAACGAGTACACGTGGTGGCGGATGTCGTCCTTGTTCGGGAAGATCACCTCCGTCCCGACCAGGATCGCCCGCACGTAGGGGACGAACTCCTTGTCCTGCTGGTCGACGATGGCACGGCCGACCCGGGCGGCGGGTCGGCTCCCGGAGACGGCCGCCGCGGAGATGACCGCGTCGGAGATCGGCTGGCCCTCGGGAGTCTTGACGAAACCCTCGATCGACTGGGCCGCGGCGATCATCGGGCCGCCGGCCGACACCGCCACGACGGCAAAGGCTCCAGCAACCACACAGCGTCGCCACCAGCACGGGCCCCGACGTCCTGCGGCCTGCCCGTTCACCTGTTCATCCTCCGCGACGCACGGTACGCCAGTTCCGGAGAAAAGGAAACGGTCAGAAGCTGTAGTCGAAGCTCGCCCGCCCGAGGTTATTGGGATAGCTGAAGAGCGGGCCGATCGAGATCTGATACTCGTAGCCGACATTCAGCGCCGCGCGCGGCGTCAGCGCATAGCTGACCGCCGCGGCGAAGATATGGGTCGTGGCGTCGATCCGGAGCGCCACGAGGGGCGTGTCGAACGTGTTGACGAGGCGCGAATGAGGTGCCGGCGCCGCTCCGGGTACGGGAGCCTTGTGGACCACGAGATCCCCCAGCCGGGCGCTGTAGCCGAGCGTGAGCTGGACCGCGCCGGTGAGAGCGACGTTGCCCTTGAGGCCGAAGGTGTGGGAGTCCTGGTCGAACACGCCGTTCCGCGCATTGAGCGTCTCGTACGTGTAGCCGGCCTGCAGGTCGATCCGCTCCGAGAATCGTTGCCCCACCTGGACCGCGGCGCCGACGACCGAGCTGTCGCGGACATTGTCTCCGTAGTCGAGTGCTCCCGCCGTGGCGGAGACGCGAAGCCACGGGGCGAACGCACCCAGACCGAGCTTGTGCTTGACGCCCAGCGTGACGGTGGACGACAGGTTGCTCAGGCCCTCGAACCGCGGATAGAGGCTGCCCTTGAAGTCCGCGACCGCGAGCAGGCTCATCGCGTCGGTGAGCTGAAAGTAATGGCCGAGCGAGAGCGCGGGCGCCAGGGCGATGTCGCTCCGGCGGTCGGCCTGGCGGGTGGCGCGGGTCAGGTTGTCTTCGTACACGATTCCGCCCTCGGCGTCGACGATCCACTCGGCGTGCGCCGCGGCCGCGTGGGCGAGCAGCAGCGCGCAGAGGAACGCAGGGAGGGCGAGTGGGCGCATGCGGACGCAAGCGTGGGTTTGCCGCCGCTCATTGTCAAGCTTCTGTACAGATGTGGTGCCGGTTGTGCGTCGACGATCGCAGTTGCGCCAGGCGACGCGCGGCGCGTAGATTGCGGGCGATGCGCGTAGCGATTCTGCCGTCGGGCGCGCTGCTCGTGGACACGGCGCCCGGCGGCGACGACGCGAGCGACGGCTTCTCCGGCGCGGCCCGTTCCCGCATCGCCCGCGCCTTCGCACGCGGGCCCGGACACGCCCTGCTCGATCTCGGCGCGACCGAGCTCGACGCGCCGCTCGCACCTCCATTCGCATTCCTCCGCGACGTCGGCCGTGCGTTCGTCACACGGCTCTGCGCTCTGCCCGATCTCGAGGAGCGGCGCGAGCGTGCCGAGGTCGACTGCCCGCCGGACGAGTGCCTGCAGCTGACCGGCGCCGTCCCGCCGATGAACGGCGGCGAGTACGTCGACGCCGACTGGGTCGCCGCGCGCTGGGCCGAGATCAACCGCGCGTTCGCCGACGAGATCCGCGCGCACCGCGGTCCCGTGGCCGAGTGGCTGCGTGCGCGGCACTCCTCGTGGCACGCCGTCGGCAAAGTGTGCCTGCACTTGGCTGAGAACCGCGGCGACGACGACCACCCGTTCGCCTTCCTCGCCACCTACGCGGTGCGCGCGGGCACCGGCGGCAAGGTGCAGCATCGCCCGCTGGCGCGTGCGCTCGCGGAATCCTCCGCGCGCGGCGACCGGCAGGCGCTGCTCCATCTCCTGGTGCCGTTGCAACGCGCCGCGGAGCAGACTCCGTGGCTGGCCGAGCTGATCGACTCCGGCGCGATCTACGAGGCAATGGCCTGGACGCCCGCCGACGCGCACCGCTTTCTGCAAGCGGTGCCCGTCTTCGAGGCCGCCGGGCTCGTCGTGCGTGTCCCCGACTGGTGGCGCCCGCGGCACCCGCCGCGGCCCGAGGTCACCGTGCGCGTGGGCGAGAAGAAGCCGAGCGCGGTCGGCGTGGACGCGCTGCTCGATTTTTCGGTCGCAGTCGCGCTGGGCGACGACAAGCTGACCGCCGCCGAGGTGCGCCAGCTCCTGGCGTCGCCGGGCGGGCTGGTCCGGCTGCGCGGGCAATGGGTCGAGCTGGACGGCAAAAGGCTGCGCGAGGTACTCGACCACTGGGAGCGCGTGCGGGGCGTGGTCCAAGATGGCGGGCTGTCGTTCCTCGAAGGCATGCGGTTGCTCGCGGGCGCGGCGAAGACGGAGAACGACGCCGCCGCGCTCGCGGCGAGCGAGGGTTGGTCGCGCGTCGAGGCGGGCGGCTGGCTCGCACGCACGCTCGAGGGGCTGCGCGGGCCGGCCGGCCTCGCGGCGGCCGACCCGGGCGCGGACTTTCGCGGCACGCTGCGCCCGTATCAGAAAGTCGGCGTGTC
>JBGOTH010000308.1:0-4575 GCA_041476345.1 Methylomirabilia bacterium | reverse complement strand
GCGGAATTGCGCGGGGCCCGTCGGCGGGCCCATGACCTCGACGTACCGCAGCCGTCCGAGCGTTGCCGCCAGGTCGGCGCGTTTGATGTCGAGACCCGGCACCAAAGCCTGCGGCGCCGCGTACACGAACGTCGTGCGCCGGGCGTCCGTGCGCTCGAATCGCGCGAGCTGGACGCCCGTATACGACGCCAGCGCGAGCACGATCACCACGATGCCCGTCAGGACGGCAAGGGTGATGGTGGACCAGGGGCCGAGCCGGCCGAGGCGGTCGCCCGCCATCCGGAGCCACGCGCTCATACAACCAGTATGCCGGTCACGTCACCCCGGATGCCGGGAGGCAATGTCGCCTACGCTTACTGCCAGCCCGGGCTCTGGACGCACGCGTGCCACGCCAGCTCCGGATCGCGCGCGCCGCCGAAGTTCGATCCGCGCCCCCCGCCCGTCGGCTGCGCGTCCCAGAGCTTGCCCACCGCGTGGTAGAGCGCCACCGACTCCCGGGTCACGCCCGTCTCGCAGATGCGGGCCTGCGCGTCGTAGTAGCGGGCGACGATTTCGCTCGGCGTGCCCGTGATCGTCGGGGGTGGCCTTGCAGGCTCGAGGGCGATACCGCAGGCGCTGCTGGTCAACAGCAGGACGAGGACCGCCAGGCGTCGAAGACTGCGCATGCCTTCACTCTAGTGGTCTTTCCCCTCCCGCGCACGAGGTTCGCGCTTGACGTAACGGCCGGATTGCACGAGATTCTCCTTCTCGGCGAACAACGGGTGATTGGCAGCGGGCCGCAGTCCAAACGGGGGGGCTATTTATGACGCGGTGGGCAATGGTGGTGCTGGCTTCGGTGCTCATGCTCGGTCTCGGGGCCGGTCCGGCTGATGCGACACAAAAGGTGAAGCTGCAGCTCTTCGCTGACACGCTGGTGCATCCGCTGGTGATGCTGGACGTCCCGGACGGGAGCAAGCGCAAGTTCATCGTGGAGCAGTCGGGAACGATCCAGATCCTGATGCCGGACGGCAAGCTGGGGAGTACGCCGTTCATGGACCTGAGCAAGAAGATGGTGAAGCTCGACTGGGAGTTCGACGAGCGCGGGCTCCTCGGGCTCGCCTTCCATCCCAAGTTCAAGGACAACGGCAAGTTCTACGTGGTGTACACGGCGCCGGTCCGGACCGACGCCTCGCGCCGTCCGCGCCTCTTGTTCTGCTGCACCAACTACCTGTCGGAGTTCCAGGTCTCCAAGACCGACCCGAACAAGGCGGACCTGGCCACCGAGCGGATCGTCTACTTCTGGGACAAGCCGCAGTTCAACCACAACGGCGGCGCGATCCTGTTCGGGCCCAACGACGGCTACCTGTACGTGTCGATCGGGGACGGCGGCTGGGCGAACGACGTGGCGATCGGCCACACCCCGAAAACCGGCAACGGCCAGGATCTCACGACGAACCTCGGCAAGATTCTCCGCATCGACGTCGACTCCGCACAACCGTACGCCGTCCCCAAGGACAATCCGTTCGTCGGCCGGAAGGACGCGCTGCCCGAGATCTGGGCGTACGGCTTCCGCAACGCCTGGCGGATGAGCTTCGACACCGGCGGCAAGCGCGAGCTGTTCGCGGCGAATGTCGGGCAGAATACGTGGGAGAGTGTCGTGATCGTCACGAAGGGCAGCAACACGGGCTGGAACCGCGTCGAGGGCACGCACTGCTTCAACCCGGACGATCCGAGTAATCCGAACACGCCGCAGACCTGCGACAAGACCGGCATCACGCCGCCGATCATCGAGTACGGCAACCTGAACGTCATCAAGGACGGCAGGGGCCTGTCGGTCACCGGCGGCTACGTGTACCGCGGCAAAGCCTCTCCGAAGCTCGTCGGCTCGTACGTGTTCGGCGACTGGAGCAAGACCTTCAGCGAGCGGAACGGCGTGCTGATGGTGGCCCATCCGCCGAAGCAGGGCACGGGCATGTGGACCATCGAAGACGTACAGGTCACGAACATGACGTTCAACTCCTACGTGCTGTCGTTCGCGGAAGACTCGGACGGTGAGGTGTACGTCCTCGCGTCCGACAACACCGCACCCGGTCGCGCCAACGACCGGATCTACAAGATCATCTTCGAGTGAGCCGTGGCGTCGCGGCGCCGGGAGGTCGATCCTCCCGGCGCTCGCCACGCCGCCGTGGGCTCGTTGTCGCATGCCTGCTGGCGTCGGTTGCGCTGCCGAGCGTGGCGGCGGCGCAGTCCGCACAACCTCCGTTCGATCTGAAGGACCCAACGATCGTCGAGGGGGGGCGCGTGCTGTTCAATCAACGTTGCGCCGGCCGGTGCCACGGGCTCGACGGGCGGGAAGGATTCGACGGACCCATACTCGCGGGCAAGGCCTATCTCGATCGCGTGTACGCGTGGGCCACGCTGATCACCGGCCGGCCCGGCAGCGCCATGCCGTCGTGGAAGGGTCGCCTCACCGACGACGAGTTCTGGAAGATCGTGGCCTTCGTATCGCGGTTGGGGGACCAGGCACGGAAGGGCTCGCCGTAGAGGGCGTTCCTCGTCGTGCGCGGCGTCCTGCTCGTCTTGACACTCCGGCGAGCCGGTTGCTATCGTACCGCCTTGGCGTCCGCGACATGACCGTTCACCTTCAGAAGCTGACCGTTCCTTTCGAGTATCCGGTCTGCTTCACGCGGCACGCGTTCGCGTGCGGTAATCACGACCTCGTCGACGCCATCAGCCGCAAGGAGCCCACGCACCGCCATCGCGTGTTCGCCGTCGTCGAGCGGGCCGTCACCGAGCGATGGCCGCGGCTGGTGGACGACATCACGGCCTACGCGGCGCATCACTTCGATCGTCTGGAGCTGGTGGCTCCGCCCCACGTCGTCGAAGGCGGTGAAGCCGTCAAGAACGACGCGGCGGCCGTGCCGGCGCTGCAGACCCGGCTGCACGACCTCGGCCTCGACCGTCACGCCGTCGTCATGATCGTCGGCGGCGGGGCGCTGCTCGACATGGCGGGGTACGTCGCGGGCATCGTCCACCGCGGCCTCCGCGTCGTGCGCCTCCCGACCACGGTGCTCGCGCAGGACGACTCCGGGGTCGGCGTCAAGAACGGCGTGAACGCGTACGGCAAGAAGAACTTCCTCGGCACGTTTGCGCCGCCGTTCGCCGTCGTGAACGATCTCGAGTTCCTCGCGACGCTGCCGCGGCGGGACGCCGTCGCCGGGATGGCGGAAGCGGTGAAGGTCTCGCTGATTCGCGATGCCGCGTTCTTCGAGTGGATCGCGCAGCAGGCTACGCGGCTCGCGGCGCTGGATCCCGAGACGATCGCGCGACTCGTGCAGGACGCCGCCCTCCTGCACATGCACCACATCGCCAGCTCGGGCGACCCGTTCGAGATGGGTAGCGCCCGGCCGCTCGACTTCGGACACTGGTCGGCGCACAAGCTCGAGTCGATGACGCAGCACCGCTTGCGGCACGGCGAGGCCGTCGCGATCGGCGTCGCGCTCGACACCATCTATTCCGTCGAGCGGGGGTTGCTGGCGCCGGCGGCGCGGACGGAGGTGCTCGACGTGCTCGAGACGCTCGGTCTGCCGCTCTGGGCGCCCGAGTTGGAGCGTCGGCACCCCGACGGACGCCGCGTCGTGCTCGACGGGCTGGCCGAATTTCGCGAGCACCTCGGCGGGGAGCTCACCGTGACGCTCCTCGCCGGCATCGGGCACGGCGTCGAAGTCCACGAGATGGACGAGACCCTCGTCGGGCGCGCCATCGAGCAGCTTCGCGATCGCCGCTCCGACCGGTGAAGCTGAACCTCCCCGGCGGGCCGCATCTCACGTACTGTACGAACATCCACGCGGGTGAAACGTGGCCCGAAGTGCGGCAGAACCTCGAGCGGTACGTCGTGGCCGTGAAGCAGCGCGTCGCGCCGAACGAACCGTTCGGCGTCGGACTCCGCCTGTCCGCGATCGCCGCGGACGCGCTGGCCGCCCCGGGAGAGCTGGCGGCGTTCCGCGAATTCCTCGCGGCGCACGGGCTCTACGTCTTCACCATCAACGGATTCCCCTACGGTCCGTTCCACGGCACCCGCGTCAAAGAGGACGTCTACCTTCCCGACTGGCTCGATCCGCTGCGCGTGACGTATTCCGACCGCCTCGCGTGGCTGCTGGCGGAGCTGTTGCCCGACGGCGTCGAGGGCAGCGTGAGCACGGTGCCGGGCGCGTTCAAGGCGCGCGTGGGCGGCGAGGCGGACGTGGCGCGCATGGCGGATCAGATGCTGCAGCACGTGGCCACGCTGCATCGCATCCGCGAGCGCACCGGCCGGGAGATCGCGCTCGCGCCCGAGCCGGAGCCGTTCTGCCACATGGAGACGATCGCGGAGACGGTCGCCTTTTTCGAGCGCCACGTCTTCGCGTCCGCCGCGGTGCAACGCTTCGCCGCGCTGAGCGGGTTGTCGGCGCCCGACGCGGAGGCGTGGCTGCGCCAGAAGCTCGGCATCTGCTTCGACGCGTGTCACATGGCGGTCGAGTTCGAGGAGCCCGCCGCCGCGCTCGCCACCCTGTCGCGCGCCGGCATCCGCGTCGCGAAGATCCAGATCAGCGCGGG
>JBGOTH010000307.1:0-4582 GCA_041476345.1 Methylomirabilia bacterium | reverse complement strand
GATACTGCGCACTGCGGTACGCGTCGATGCTGTCACGCCGAACATGATCGAAAGCACGATGCCCACGACGCTGAGGACGAGGCCGAGATCATCGAAGACGCCGAGCCCTTCGAGGATGGCGACGATGATGGTGCCGACTCCGGAAAGGAGCATCAGCGTCCACCAAATGTTCCAGAAGGGCGCTTTCGAGGTTGCTGGTTTCGTCGACACGGTGATAGTTTCCGGCAACAATCCCGGCGGCGCAAGAGTCTCCGAACGGAGACGGGCTACGGATCAGACGGTGGCCAGAGCGCCGTGTCCGAGAGCACGAGATCGCCGAACGGCTCCATCCCGGCGAGGTCCGCTCTCGTGTGCCGATGGGCTGGTGCGTACGTTCCCGCCGTCGCGCGATAGACGTCGATCGATCGCATGTCTGAGTCGACGATCCAGTAGTACGGCACGCCGTGGCGCGCGTAGAGCTGCAGCTTGCGGCTCCGGTCGATCCGGGCGGTCGACGGTGACAGGATCTCGACGACCAGCGTCGGCGCGCCTTCGATCCCTCGCGCGGAAATGATCGACGCACGATCGATGGCGATGAAGACGAGGTCCGGCTGGACGATTGTCGTGTCGCTGAGCATCACGTCGATCGGCGCCGCGAAGATACGTCCCAGGTGGCGGGTGGTGACATAGGCATGCAAGGCCGAGCCGAGTGTCATGCTGACGCCTTGATGTCCGCTCCCGGGCGCCGGCGTCACCGACAACTCGCCATCGTGGATCTCGTAGCGCCTGCCGTCGTCAGGCAGCGCCGCGTAGTCCGCGTAACCCAGAATGTTCACGGACTATTCCCTGAGCGGGCGCGCTTTCCAGAAATAGTTGTGCACGCCGCTCGCCGTGTAGAGCTTGCGGAACGTCATCTCGACGTGGTCGCCGATCTTCACGGCCTTGGGGTCGACGTCGGTCATCTCGCACTGGAAGCGGCCGCCGCCCTCGAAGTCGATCACCACCGCCACGACCGGGGGCGAGAGCGAGTACGCGAGGCGGTCGACGGTGAACGTCGCGATGACCGCGGGCACGTCCGCCAGGTGCTCGGGCGCCATGCGGTCGATCGCGTGGCACTTCACGCACACGCGCTGCGGCGGGAGGTGCCGCGCGCCGCACGCCTGGCACTTGCTCCCGACGAACGCGAACTTCCAGTTCTCGCTGCGGAACGACGGCGGGCCGGCCGGCGCCTCGGGATCGGGCCGTCGCGGCGGCTCGCGCTTGATCTGGCCGCGCCACGTGAGGAACGTCGGGTAGCTGACCGCGGCGCCGCCGGCGATACGCTGCGCGACCGGCGCACCCCGACGCGATGCGAGCGCGCCGGTCGTCCGCCAGATGGTGACGTCCGCGCCGTCCGCGAGCGACACGACGGCGATGAGCTGGTCCGCGCTCGCGCGGTCGAGCGCGTCCGCGAGCAGCAGGCCCGCGTGCGCGGTGCCGGTGTTGCCGATCACCGCGGTGAGGTCGTCGGCGATCGTCTCCGGCCGGGCGCCGACCGCGCGCGCCGCGCTCTTCGCCGCGCGGCCGTGCGGGCCGGCGACGATCACGCGATCGAGGGCCGGCGCCGCCACGCCGGCTTGCTTCAGCGCCTCCGTCACCGCGACGTTCGCGAGCGGCACGTAGACGTGCTCGCCGAAGCGTTCTTCCCACTGGCGCGACGCGCTCTCGCCCGGCACGCGCCAGCGGTCGAGAAACTCCGCCGTCGCCGACGCGAAGGCGATCGGCTCGGCGATCACGGTGCCGGCGACGTCGTCGCCGCAGAGGAATGCCACGGCCGCGTCGCCGCCGTCGCGCTCGTCGCCGCCCGCGGGAAGACCGGTGCGCAGGTCCGAGAGCACCGCGAGGGTCGGCCGCCGCGCGTCGAGAGCGGCGCGCAGCGCACCGGCGCCCGATCGCACGGCGCCGATCATGTCGAACGCGGCGGCGGAGTCGGGAAGGCCGAGCGCCGCGTGGATGGCCGTCGCGTTCGTCTTGTCGAGATAGCCGGGATCCACGGTGGCGAAGTAGAGCGCCGCCGGCGTGACACCCGCTGCCGCGCGGAGCGTCGCGCGCGCCGCCTCCACACCCATCGACGTCGTGTCCTCGTCGAAGGACGCGACGGCCCGCGTGCCCTTGCCGGCGGGGACGCCCAGCGCCTGGCCGATGGCCGCGCGGTCGAGGCGATAGTGCGGAACGTAGACGCCGTAGGCGAGCAATCCGTGCATCGGTGACTAAAGTCTACACGCGCGCGGCAGGCCGGTCACGTCAGATGGGCAGGCCGTAGTCGCGCCAGGATCGCCACCCCAGGCCGTACGACGGCAAGAAGACCCGCTTGAGACGCCGCGCGTGATTCAAGTAGCGGCGCGTGTCGTCACCGGTGTGGACCCACAGTCGCGGGATCCCGTTGATGTCTCTGCCCTCGGACCCCGGAAAGCGGTACGCCAGCTCGTATCCTTGCAGCAGAAGCGCACGGCCCACCCTGACCTGATGGCGCGGAGCCCAGAACTCCTTGTCCCGGATATAGAGGAGCCCGCCCGGCGCGATCACGCGACGGAACTGATCGAGCACGTAGCGCAATGTTGGTTCGGGGACCTCCTGGAGCACATGGACGGCGACGATGAGCGAGACCGAGCGATCCGGGACGGCGTCGAGCTCCCACGACGGCAGGTGGACCACGCCCGGCTTCGGGCCACCCTCGAGCGCGCCGCGAATAGCATCGGGCGTGTCGAGAGCGTCGACGGCGTCGTCGCGGTAGAGGGCCCGGTATGCCTCGCGCTGGACGAGATAGAGGCTCTCCGTGACGTCGACGGACACGACGGACGCGTCAGGCGCCCATGCGAACGCCATGCGGCCGATTCCCGAGCCGAAGTCCAGGACACGCCGCACGGAAGCACCGAGCATCGTCTGAACGCGATGATCGAGAGCGGTGTACCGGGCTATCGGCCCGGCGTCATACCCCCGGACGCCCGTCAGCGCGCACAGTCGCAAGACGGCGTCACGTACTCGCTCGACGATCACCGGATCGAGCGTCAGTCCGTGAGATCGTGTGACTTCCAGTTGCGCCGGCTTGTACCAGGCGAGCACGTCCGGGAACGTCTCGACGAACGAGCGGAACACTCGGCCTTGCGCCGTGGGCGGGCGCTGATCGTCGGTCTCGAAGGGCTCCAGCCATTGGACGATCTCCTGGGGCGCGGCGCGAAATGCGGCGCGGAATCGTCCGCGAATGTCGTCTGCCATCGGTTGCCGTTGTATCACGACTGTCTCGCCGCACCTGCGTTCACCACGACGATCGAGGATCACCTGAAGTCCTCGAGACTGGGTTCTCCTATCTCGATTCGGCGACGACGACGAGCCAGGTCACGTACAAGACTCAGTTCTCGAATCCCTCCGAGCGGGGCACGGTCGGCGCTTCCAGCTGGTCCAACGTCTTCGGCCAGTCCGTGTGAAGTAGACGCGAGAGCGCGCGATCGGCGAGCAGCTTGCCGCCGGTCTGGCAGCGTGCGCAGTAGTTCGTCTCGTTGTCCGCGTGGACGATCCGCTGCACGGGCGCGCCGCACTCGGGACACGGCTTGCCGTAGCGTCCGTGCACCGCCATCTCGGGACGAAACGCCGTCACCTTCGCGGGAAACGCCTTCCGCGCCTCGGCGGAGAGCCGCTCGATCCACTCGCGCAGCGTCGTCTGCGTGGCGGCGTGCAGCCGCGCGATCTCGTCGTCGTCGAGCTTGAGCGTGAGCTTCACCGGCGACAGCCGCGCACGGTGCAGGATCTCGTCGGAGTATGCGTTGCCGATGCCGCTGAAGAAGCGCGGATCGGTCAGCGATCGCTTGACGGTGTGGCGCTCGCGCGTGAGCACGCTGCGGAAGGTCGCGAGGTCGGCGCCGAGCGGGTCGATGCCGCCGGCGTCGTGGGCGGCGAGCGCGACTTCGCCGCGAACGAGGTGGAGCGCCGCGCGCTTCTTCGTCCCGGCCTCGGTGAAGAGCAGGGTGCCGGCGGGGAAATCGAACGCCGCGAGCCCCCGATTGCCGCCGGGGATGCGCGCGGCTGGCGCGTCCTTCCAGTGCAATCGCCCCGCGATCATCAGGTGGATGATGATGAAGACGTCGTTGTCCATCGTAAACACTATTCGTTTGCCGACTCGTCGCAGACCGACGACCTGCTTGCCGAACACTTCGCCTAATGCCGGATCGACCGAGCGCAGGAGAAACGGGCTCGCGATCCGGATGCCGGTGAGCGTTCGGCCGAGCACGCGCGGCTCCAGCGCGACGAGATAGGCGGCGACGTCGGGAAGCTCGGGCATCGCGTACAGGATCACATTTGACGGCCATGGGCCGTCAAGGTTCAATGTCGCATGCACTTGCTCCTGGATCTCGACGACACGCTGCTCGACTACTCGGGCGGCGTCGAAGACTGCTGGGCGGCGTCCTGCGCGTTCGGCTGCGCCGCCGGCGTTGTGGACGCGGCGACGCTGAACCAGGCGGTCCTGGCCAGCCGGCGCTGGTTCTGGGACGACGTGACGCGGCATCGCCGCGAGCGCGTCAACATGCCGGGGGCGTGGACGAAGATCGTCGCGCACGCGCTCGAAACG
>JBGOTH010000306.1:0-4611 GCA_041476345.1 Methylomirabilia bacterium | reverse complement strand
CCGGCGTCGACGTCGGCCGCGAGCCGGTCGGGCACGGCCTCGGTCGCGACGTAGCACGGCAGGCGCTTCGTGAAGATCGTGTGATCCGGCGTGGCCGGCCCCACCTGCGACGCTACCGGCGCCTCGCTGGAGGAAACGAATTCCAGCACGGGCGGAGTGTCGTCGAAGCTCAGGACCACGCGCCGGGTCTTCCCCAGCCGTCCGCGCAGCTTCGGGGCGAGCGCCAGCGCGGTGGCGCGGCGCTCCGCCGGCTCGAGCGCGCGCACGCGCGGCGGGCCGAACACCTGCCGGCCGCCGCGGCGCGCACGGATCGCCTCTTCCGCGCGCGTGATGAGATCGATGGTGGCCTCGTACGCCTCCTTGACGGTGGCGCCCCAGCAGATCGTCCCGTGCCTGGCGAGCACGAGCGCCTTCGCGTCCGGATGGTCGCGGATCGCATCCGCCACGTCGCGCGAGATGCGGAAGCCCGGCCGCCGGTAGTCGAGTGGGATCACGTCCTTGCCGTACACGTCCGCGAGGCTCTGCGATGCGCGGTCGTTGTTCGTCAGGGAAACGATCGCGTCCGCGTGCGTGTGCACGACGGCGGAGGCGGTCACGAAGCCGTGCAGCAGCGTCTCGATCGAAGGGCGCACGCCGCCCACATCGAGAAGTCCGTGGGCGAGATAGTCGACCATCTCCTGGTCGCCCATGTCCTCACGCGGCAGAAGCGCCCGGATGTCGTCCATACGAACGCCGGGGAAGTCTTTTCGCTGGATCGATTTCAGGTCGGAGCCGCTGCCCTTGACGCGCAGCACGTCGATCTCACGGCCGCGGTGATCGCGCTCGCGCGTCTTGATCGAGGTGTTGCCGCCGCCCCACACGACGAGCGAGGTTTCCGCGCCGACGAGCCGGGAGGCGTACACGAGGAGGTCGAGTCCGGCGAGGTTCGCCGCTTCCGCGTCGTTCCACCGGGAGCGCATGCGGCCTCACCATACCACGACGTCCGGGCCGTGACAGGTTGGCCACACGAGCGCCACCTGACCCACGCACCCAGTGCCGCAACCGCGCGAAACATCGGAGATGTCGGGGTGGGCACAGACTTGCACTCCGCATACGACGACATATGCGCACACGCATCCTCGTCCTCGACGACCAGAAGTGCCTCCGCGAGATCATCGCGGAGATCCTCGACGATGCGGGCTACCCCGCCCTTCCCGTCGCGACCGTCGATGAAGCACTGCGAAAGCTCGACGAGCTCCACCCCGAGCTGCTCGTACTGGACATGTCGCTCGAGGAAACGAACGGGCTCGAGGTCCTCGAACAGCTCCGCGCGCTCCCCGCATGGCAGGCACTCCCCGTCCTGATGGTCTCCGGGGACCCGGACCGGCTCGTCGCGGCGGAAGGGCGACCCAACGTCCGCGCGCTCCTCAAGCCCTTCGACGTCGGCGTCTTCCTCGGCGAGGTTCAGCAGCTCCTCTCCGCCTGACCGGTTTATCCTTGGCCCAGGAGGCCAACCTGGATGACCGCGCCGTTGAACGACCTGATGATGAACTACCCACTCACGCTGACACACTTCTTCGAGCGGAGTCGCCGCCTGTTCGCGAAGAAGACGCTCGCCACGCGGGTGCCCGGCCGGCCGCTCTTCCGCTACACCTACGCCGACTTCGCAGAGCGCACGACGCGCCTGGCCGGCCTCCTCCGCGATCTGGGCGTGAAGAAGGGCGACCGCGTGGCGACGCTCGCGTGGAACAGCCACCGCCACCTCGAGGTCTACTGGGCCGTGCCGCTGTCGGGCGCGGTGCTCCACACGCTGAACTTCCGGCTCTCCGCGCAGGACCTGACGTACATCATCAACCACGCGGGCGACTCGGTGATCTTCGCGGATGCGAGCGTCTATCCGCTGCTCGCCGGCATCCGCGACAAGATCCCGTGCGTGAAGCACATCGTGATCATGACGGACACCGCGGATGCCGCGGTGCCGGACCGTCTGCCGGAATACGAGGCGCTGCTCGCGAAGACGACGCCCCTCGAGCGCTGGCCCCAGCTCGCCGAAACCGACGCGCTCGGCATGTGCTACACGTCCGGCACCACCGGGCATCCCAAGGGCGTCGTCTACACGCATCGCGGGATCTACCTGCACTGCATGGCGCAGGCGATGGCGGACACGATGGCGATCTCCGAGAACGACGTCATCCTCCACGTCGTCCCGATGTTCCACGCGAACGCGTGGTGCGTGCCGTTCGCCGGCGTCATGACGGGCGCCACGCAGATCTTCGCGGGCCCCAACGTCCAGCCGAAGGACATCTGCCAGATCGTCCAGGCCGAGAAAGTCACGTTCGTGGGCGCGGTGCCCACGGTCTGGATCGCGATCAAGGAGCTGGTGGAGAAAGAGGGGTTCGACATCTCCACCATCCGCTGCATCCCGATCGGCGGCTCGGCGGCGCCGCGCAGCCTCATCGAGGTGTTCGACAAGAAGTTCGACGCCACGATGATGCACGCCTGGGGCATGACGGAGATGTCGCCGATCGGCACGCTCGCGCGCCTCAAGAGCTACATGCGCGCGTGGCCCGAGGACGATCGATACACGGTGCGCGCCAAGCAGGGGTATCCGGTGGCGGGCGTCGAGCTGCGCATCGTGAACGACGCGGGCGTCGAGCAGCCGTGGGACGGCGAGAGCATGGGCGAGATCCAGGTCCGCGGCCCGTGGATCCTGAAGTCCTACTACGACAACCCCGAGGCGTCCGACCGCTTCACCGACGACGGCTGGTTCCGGACCGGCGACGTCGCCGTGATCGACCCGGAGGGCTACATCCAGATCACCGACCGCACGAAGGACCTGATCAAGTCCGGCGGCGAGTGGATCTCGTCGATCGACGTCGAAGGCATGATCATGGATCACCCGAAAGTGCTGGAGGCGGCGGTCATCGCCGTGCCGCACCCGAAATGGGTGGAGCGCCCGCTCGCCTGCGTGGTGCCAAAGCCGGGTGCTGCGATCGACCCGAAGGAGATCATCGACTACCTCGGCGACAAGCTCGCCAGGTGGGCGCTGCCCGACGAAGTCGTGCTGATCGAGGCCGTACCGAAGACGAGCGTGGGCAAGTTCGACAAGAAGGCCCTGCGCGAGCGCTTCAAGAACTGGACGCCGAAGGCATGAGGACCCGCCTTCCCACGCACGGACGCTACGACTACTCCAGCATCGTCACGCGGCCTCACTACAGCTGGCCTCACGGGCGCCGCTTGGCCGTCTACATCGCCCTCAACATCGAGGCCTTCGGCTTCGGCGTCGGCAAGGGCGCGGCCATCGCGCCACCCGACCAGGCGCAGAGCCACAGCGTCTACAGCTGGCGCGACTACGGCAACCGCGTGGGCATCTGGCGCCTCTTCGAGCTGCTCGACGAGCTGGGGATCCCCGCCGAGGCGCAGATGAACTCCGCCGTCTACGACATGGCGCCCGACATCCCCGCCCGGCTTCGCGCTCGTGGTGACGAAATCCTGGGGCACGGCGTCACGAATTCCGACGAGCAGGGCCGGCTCTCCGAAAAAGCTGAGCGCGCGTTGATCGCGCACGTCACGACGACGATCGCGCGTCACGAGGGCGCGCCGCCCGCGGGCTGGATGAGCCCGTGGCTCTCGAACAGCCGCCACACCATGGACCTGCTCCAGGAAGCGGGCTACCGGTACACGATGGACTGGACGATGGACGACCAGCCGGTCTGGCTCCGCACGCGCAAGGGCCGCCTCCTCGCGATGCCCTACCCGATCGAGGTCAACGACACGCGCGGCATCGTCTGGTACCGCTACACCTCCGACGAGTTCGCCGACATGATCGTCGACCAGTTCGACGAGATGCTCGCGCAGTCGGCGCGGCAGCCGCTCGTCTGCCCGATCTCGCTCCACCCGTTCGTCACCGGCCGCCCCTATCGCATCCGCCGCCTGCGCCGCGCCCTCGAGCACATCGTGAAACATCGTGAGCGGATCTGGCTGACACGGCCGCGCGACATCTGCGCGCACATCGAGTCGCTCCCGCCGGGCATCGTCCCGGGTCTCCGTGCGCGGGCGTCGCCATAGGGAACACGCGCGGCCACGCGCTCGCTGCTGTCGCCGCCGTCCTGCTCGCGCAGGCGGGCGCGACACCGCGCATCGGTCCCACGACACCGAGCGGGCGCGTGGTGGATCAGCTCACCAACTCGGTCACGCGCCCGATGCCCGCGGCCCCGCCGCCGACCGGCTCCCATCCCGCGGATGTGTGGGTACCGGATCGCATCGTGCCCATGCCCGACCAGCCCGGCGGTGCGCACGTGCCCGGCCACTGGGAGCGGCGTCTCTCCGATCGCGAGCATTACGTCCCGCCGCTCACCCTCACCACGCCCGACGGCCGCGTCTTCACGATGCCCGCGGGCGTGCTCCCACCCCCCGATCAGCGCCAAAGCCCGTGACGCTCTAGCCTGGACGATTCATGAGCGCGGCCGGGAGTGTGTCGGCGACTTCCGCAGCCGAGGTGAGGGCGGTGGGCCCGGGGTGGACGGCCGACATCCGCAGCCGCCTCGGCGAGGACAGCAACTGTCTCCGTTGTCAAGCGGCCAAGGCCGGCTTCCAGGCCGCCCGGTGCTTGATCATCGCGTTGAGGATCGT
>JBGOTH010000305.1:0-4611 GCA_041476345.1 Methylomirabilia bacterium | reverse complement strand
GGCACGGGCTCGGCGCCGCTGACGCAAAAGCTCATCGACGATGTCAAAGCGACCTTCCCGCGCGCGGCCTTCCTGCAGGTCTACGGGACGACGGAAGCCGGGCCGGTCGTGTTCGGGCCGCATCCCGACGGCCGCCCGATGCCGCCGATCGCGCTGGGATGGCCCCGGCCCGGCGTCGACGTACGTATCGTCGGCGCGGACGGTCGCGACGCCGACGAGGGTGTCTTGTGGATGCGCACGCCGGCAACCATGCGGGGCTACCTCAATCTTCCGGAGAAGACACGCGAGGTGCTCACGCCTGACGGCTGGTACATCTCCGGCGACGTCGTCCGGCGCGCTGCCGACGGCAGCCACTACTTCGTCGGCCGCGCGGACGACATGTTCGTGTGCGGCGGCGAGAACGTGTTTCCCGGCGAGGTGGAGGCGATGCTCGAAACGCATCCGGACATCGTCCAGGCCTCGGTGGTGCCCGTCCCTGACGACATCAAGGGCGAGAAGCCGTTTGCCTTCGTCGTCACGCGCGCGGGAAGCGTGCTCACCGAGGCTGACGTGAAGCAGTACGCGCTCGCGAAGGCGCCGGCATTTCAGCACCCGCGGCGCGTGGTCTTCGTCGCCGAGCTGCCGATGGCCGGGACCAACAAGATCGATCGGGCGTCGCTGCGCCGCCGCGCGCTCCATCTGTGGGGCGCGCCGGAGACCGTGCGATGAAGGCGGCGGTGATTCGCGCGCACGGCGGGCCGGGCTGCATCACGATCGAGCGCGATTTTCCCGATCCGACCCCGGGCGCGGACGACGTCGTCGTCCGCGTGCGTGCTACCACGCTCAACTATCACGACATCTTCACGCGGCGAGGCATGCCGGGTATCAACGTGCCGATGCCCTGCATCATGGGCATCGACTTCGCCGGCGACATCGTCGAGGTCGGGAGCGCCGTGACAGCATGGAAGGTCGGCGACCGCGTGATGATCGACCCGGCCGATCGGGTCGGCCCCGGCGGTCTCATCGGCGAGATGTGGCACGGCGGGCTTGCCGAATACTGCCGCGTGCCCACGCACCATCTCGTGCCGTTGCCGGCGGATGTCTCGTACGACGCCGCGGCGTGTCTGCCGGTCGCCTACGGCACCGCGGTTCGCATGATGCACACGATCGGCGAGATCAAGCAGGGCGACAAGGTCCTGATCCTCGGCGCCTCCGGCGGCGTCGGCACGTGCTGCGTCCAGCTCGCGCGGCTCCGCGGCGCGGAGGTGATCGCCTGCGCGAGCAGCGAGTCGAAGCTCGCGCGCCTGAAAGAGCTCGGCGCCACGCACCTCGTCGACTACACGAAGCAGGACTTCGTGAAATGGGTGTACGCGACGTTCGGCAAGCCGCACCGGCGGAAGCTCGACGGCGGCGTCGACGTCGTGGTGAACTTCACGGGCGGGGACACGTGGGTTCCGTCCCTCAAGGTCCTGCATCGCCAGGGCAAGATCCTGACGTGCGGCGCGACGGCGGGCTTCGATCCCAAGGAAGACCTCCGCTACATCTGGACGTTCGAGCTGCGCATCCTCGGCTCGAACGGCTGGATGCGCGACGATCTCGGGACACTCCTCGGCCTGATCAGGACGGGACAGCTCCAGCCCGTCGTCGACCGCGAGCTGCCCCTGGAAGACGTGAACGAAGCGTTCCGGATTCTCGAGGACCGCGAAGTGTTCGGCAAGGTATTGCTGCGCCCGTGACCGCGGACGAGATTCAGCGGCACTTCGACGCGTCCCCGTTCATGAGCTTTCTCGGGCTACGCGTGAAGGCCGTCGATCACGACCGGAGCGAGCTCACGGTGACAATGCCGATGCGCGCCGAGATCGAGCGAAAAGCCGGCACCGCGCAGTTCCACGGCGGCCCGATCGCCGCCTTCGTCGACTGCGTCGGTGATTTCGCCGTCGCCCTCGTCGTAGGCGGCGGCGTGCCCACGATCAACATCCGCATCGACTACCTCAAGCCGGCGGTCGGCACGGCGATCACGGGCACCGCGCGCGTGCGACGCTCGGGCCGCACGGTGACGGTGGTCGACATCGACGTCTACGACGAAAGCGGCGCGCTCGTCGCGGTCGGCCGCGGCACGTATTCGAGCCAGCGCGGCTAACCGAGAATCGACGCGAGCGCCGCGCGCAACGCGCCCACCGGATCGGCGACACGCTCGCGGCTTCGCCACGCCACGTAACCGTCGGGCCGCACGAGCACGGCGCCACCCTCTTCGACTCCGTAGGTCGCGCGCCACTGTCCTTCGGGATCGGCCAGATCGCCGCCGGCGCCGATCGTCAGCACGTCCAGCGGGACACGGGATGCCATGCGCTGCGCAGCCTCATGCCACGCGGTGCCGCTCGCGAACAGCACGAAGCGACGGCCGACGAGATCGATCGTCGAGATGCGCTCGCCGTTGCGCTCGAGCCAAACATGCGGCGCACGCCCACCCGGTCGCGCGGACGGCACGTAGTCGGTGACGGGATTCTTGACGGCGAGCGGCGGCGTGCCGTCGGAGATCACCGCCGACGACTGGTACGACGCGCCGAAGATCAGGCCCTGCTCGTTGAGATACTCGGGGCGCGCGAGGCCGGGTGTCCTACCGAGACGTCCCATGGAGATGGAGTTCACGAGGCTCTGCTCGGTGATCGCGCGGCCGACCGGTCGCCGCTCGACGTCGTACGTGCCGAGCAGGGACGGCGCCGCCCAGCCGTGCAGTACGCCGGCGAGCTTCCACGCGAGGTTCTGCACGTCCTGCACGCCGGTATTGAGACCGAAGCCACCAGTCGGCGGCATCTCGTGCGCGGCGTCGCCTGCGAGGAAGATGCGCCCGTGGCCGTAGTTCTCGGCGACGTGCGCGGACGCGGTCCACGGCGCGACGCCCAGGACCTTCACCGCGAGATCCGGAACGCCAACCGCGAGCCGTACGAGCTCGATGGTCCGTTCGGGCGTGAAGTCCGCCGGCGTCAGCCCGTAGTCGGCGAGGCTGTTCACGAGGAAGCCCCAGCGATCGATGCCGTCGATCGTGAGGAACGTCGCCTTGATCTCAGGATGCTCGATGAAATAGAGCGCCGACGGCCGATGCTCCGTCCACGGCCTCAGGTCCGCGTTGATCAGGACGTTGACGCTTTCGTACACGTCTTCCTTGCCGATCATCCTGACGCCGAGCGTGCGGCGGATCTTGCTCTGCGCGCCGTCGGCCGCGACGACGTACTGCGCGAGCACGCGCGTCTCGGCCTCGGACCCTGACGCCGCGCGGTCGGTCAGCGTGACTGTCACGCCGGCCTCGTCCTGCTCGAACGCGGTCACGTCGGCGTTGAAGCGGAGCGCGCCGCGGGTTTCATGCTCAGCGTACGTGCGCAGAACCGGCTCGAGATAGTCCTGCGCGCAGAGGCAGTTCCTCACGGGGCTGACCGATTGGTTCTCCGCTCTCGAACGCCCCGGGATCCGGCGCTCGATCTCCTCCCCGGCGAGCGTTTTCGACCAGACGATGAAGCGCGCGCGGTCGGGCGGGAGCCCCGCGGCGCGGATCGCCGGTGCGACGCCGACCTGGTGGTACATCTCCATCGTGCGCGCGTTGATGCCGCGCGCTTTCGGAAGGACCGCGGTGCCCGGGTGGCGCTCGGCGAGCAACGAGCGGATGCCGTGTTGCGAGAGCAAGATCGACGCGGTCAAGCCGACGGGGCCGCCGCCGACGATGAGAACGGGCACCTCGATCATGGCGCCACAGTGTAAGCCGGGCCCCTACTGCGCCGTCCAGCCTCCGTCGATGACGAGCTCGCTGCCCGTTACGAACGACGATTCGTCGGAAGCGAGGTAGAGCACGCCGTAGGTGACGTCGTCGACCTCGCCGTACCGGCCGAGCGGAATCCGCGAGAGCATCATCGCGCGATTCGCCGGGTCGGCGCGCCGTGCCTCCGTCATCGGCGTCACGATCGGTCCCGGGTGCACGGAGTTGACGCGAATCTTTTCCTTCGCGTACTGCACCGCCGTCGTCTTCGTCAAGAGCCGCACGGCGCCCTTCGACGCGGAATAGGGCCCGCTCGTGTGATCGCTACCGACTAAGCCGAGCTGCGACGAGATGTTGATGATCGATCCGCCGCCCGCGCGCCGCATCGCGGGGATCGCGACCTTCGTCCCGAGGAACACGCCCTTGGCGTTGACCGCCATCACGCGATCCCATTCCTCGGCCGTCGTCTCCTCGACGCGGCCGTGCGCGCTGATGCCGGCGTTGTTGACGAGGACGTTCAGCGAACCGAAGCGGCTGACGGCGAGATCGACCGCCTTCTGCCAGTCCGCTTCGCTGGTGACGTCGAGCCTGATGAAAGCGATCTCGCCGCCCTTTGCCTTGATCGCCGTTTCGAGCGCGCGGCCTTCGGTTTCGAGGACGTCGCCGATGACGACGGAGGCCCCTTCCTGCGTGAAGAGCTTCGCCTCAGCGGCGCCCATGCCGCGCGCGCCACCGCTGATCAGTGCGACTTTGCCTGCGAGCCGCGCCACGACCTAGCCGCGCGCGCCGAGGATCGCCTTGGCCATCAGCCGGGCGCCCTCGTAGCACTTCTCGGGCGTCTCGTAGCTGAAGGCCAGGCGGATGTTTTCCTCGCCGCCCTTGTG
>JBGOTH010000304.1:0-4614 GCA_041476345.1 Methylomirabilia bacterium | reverse complement strand
TGGTGGCGAGCCTGCAGTTCTCGCAATTCATCGTGGCGGAAGCGGCCATCAGCTTCCTTGGCTTCGGCGTGCAGCCGCCCACGCCCGCGTGGGGCAGCATGCTGTCGGAGAGCCGAGATTTTCTGTACGTCGCATGGTGGCTCGCGGCGTTCCCCGGCGCGGCGCTCGCGCTGACGGCGCTCGGCGTGAACCTGCTCGGCGACTGGCTGCGCGACACGCTGGATCCGAAGCTCCGCGTCTGACTCGGAGGGGGGCTTCACCCCCTTCCGACGCCTCCCCCCAGGATTGCGCGGGCGAAGCCCGCGCTCGAACACACCCCTGCTATCATCGGGGCCCAAGATTCGCACTCAAGGAGAGCGCCATGTCTTCTCTTGCTCGACGTCTTGTTGGCTCGCTCGTCGTCGTGATCGGCATCGCCGCGGTGGCCGCCACGCCGGCTCTCGCCCAGGACCGCATCCGCACGAAGGAAATCGTCGTCGGCCTCGGTGCGGAGCCGCGCACGATGCTCGGCGTGACGATCATCGACTGGACGACCAACAACATGCTCGAGCACATCTACGACAGGCTGCTCGACCGGGACGCGAAGACACTCAAGCCGAAGCCGATGCTCGCGACCGCGTGGAAGATCGTCAACGACACCACCTGGGAGTTCACCCTGCGGCAGGGCGTCCGGTTCCACAACGGCGAGCCATTCACCGCGCAGTCGGTGAAGGCGACGTTCGACTACATGCTCGATCCGGCCACCAAGAGCCACTACAACACCACCGCGTACTGGAAGCCCATCAAGGAAGTGCAGATCGTCAACGACTACACGGTGCGGCTCGTCACCGAGAAGCCGTACCCGAGCGTGATCGACCACGTGTCGCTCACGAACCTCCTCATCCTCCCCGCGAAGGCGCTCAAGGAGCTCGGTCCGCAGAAGCTGGCGGAGAAACCGATCGGCACCGGGCCGTTCAAGTTCGTGGAGTGGAAGCGTGACGAGCGGCTCGTGCTCGAGCGGAATCCCGACTACTGGGCCGGTCCGGCGGACGTCGCGAAGGTCACCTTCCGGTTCATCCCGGAGTTCAGCGCGCGCATGGCCGCGCTCTTGTCGGGCGAGATCGACATCATGAAGGACGTGCCGCCGCACGCGATCGAGGCGGTCGACAAGTCGGGGCGCGCGAAGGTGCGGTCGACGGTGTCCTCGCGCATCAACTACCTGGCCCTGGTCAACCTGAAGCCGGGCCCGATGCAGGACGTGCGCGTGCGCCGCGCGATGAATCACGCGATCAACGTCGATGAATTAATCGCGCAGGTGCTCCGCACGCACGCCACGAAGATGTGCGGGCCGCTCGCGCCGCCCAATGCCGATTACGCGCCGGTGGAATGCTACAAGTACGATCCCGCACGCGCGCAAGCACTGTTCAAGGAGGCGGGCGTCGATCCGACCAAGCTCGCGCTGACGCTCGACACGCCGTCCGGCCGCTACCCGCTCGACAAGGACGTCTCGTTGGCGATCGCGGCGCAGCTCCAGCGGCTCGGCATCAAGACCAACGTGGTCGTGAACGAATGGGGCACGCACCTCGACAAGATCAAGAACCGGAATACCGGCGACATGTTCTTCCTCGGCTGGGGCCCGGCCCTCGCCGGCCAGGGCACGATCGAGCCGCTCTTCAAGGCGGACGCGACGTACTCGTCGTACGGCAACAACAAGGTCATCGACGAGAAGATCGCGAAGGCCGTGACGCTCGTCGACGCGAAGGCGCGCGCGGCCGCGTATGCCGAGCTGCAGCGGCTCGTGCACGACGAGGCGCCGTGGGTCTTCCTGTGGCAGCAGCACGATCTGTACGGCGTGGCGAACCACATCGAGTGGACGCCGCGCGCGGACGAGAAGGTGTGGATGTACGAAGCGAAGATCGTGGCGCGGTAATGGCCCTCACCGTTTTCACGAACGCGTTCCTGATCGACTGCACGGGCGCCGAGCCGATCGACGGCGCCGCGGTCGTCGTCGAGGACGAGAAGATCAAGGACGTCTCCCCGAAGGGCAACGTCGGCGCGCTCCCCGGCCCCGTGACCACGCTCGACCTCAAGGGCGCGACGCTGATGCCCGGGCTCACGGACGCGCACGTCCACATCTGCGCGGTGACCGAGAACATCACCGACCAGCAGCGCTTCTACCCGCCGTCCTACATCGCGGCGCGCGCCATGCGCCGCGCCGAAGAATGCCTGATGCAAGGGTTCACCACCGCGCGCGACGCGGGCGGCGCCGACTACGGCTTTCGCATGCTCCTCGAGGAAGGGCACTTCCCCGGGCCCCGGCTGCTCGTCTCCGGCGGCTACATTTCGCAGACGGGCGGCCATGGCGACAAGCGCCGCCGCTCCGAGTGGCAGGACCCGATCGAGTGCTGCGTCGGGATGATCGGCATCATCGCCGACGGTCCCGACGAGGTGCGCCGCGCGGCGCGCGAGAACCTGCGGCACGACGTGGATCAGATCAAGGTCATGGCGTCGGGGGGCGCGATGTCGCCGTCCGACGAGCTCGACACCACGCAATACACGGTCGCGGAGATGCGCGCGGCGGTGGAAGAGGCGCGCGCCGTCGGCAAGTACGTGCTCGCCCACGCGTACTCGGACACCGCGGTGCGCAACGCCATCGAGGCCGGCGTCAGGTCGATCGAGCACGGCAACCTCATCCGCGAAGGCGCCGCCAAGGCGATCAAGGACGCGAACGCGTTCCTGGTGCCCACGATGGTCACGTACGAGGCGATCTATCGCGAGGGCAAGAAGTACGGCATCGGCGACCATCAGGTGCTCAAGATCAACCAGGCGCGCGAGCAGAGCCTGAAGGGCCTCGAGTACGCCTACAAGGCGGGCTGCCAGATCGGCTCCGGCTCCGACCTCCTCGGTGACATGATGGGCCAGCGCGCCGTGGAGTTCGAGCTGAAGGGCGAAGTGATGAAGCCGATGGAAGTGCTGCTCTCGGCCACGAAGGTGAACGCGGCGCTGTTCAGGATGTCCGACAAGATCGGCACGGTGGAGCCCGGCAAGTACGCGGACCTCATCGTCGTCGACGGCAACCCGCTGAAGAACCTGCGCGTGTTCCAGAAGCTCGACAACCTGCGCGTCATCATGAAGGGCGGCCGCATGTTCAAGAGAATGGCGTAGCGATGGCGACGCACCGCGACCAGATCCTCGATCAGTTCACGCGCCAGGCCGTGCCGTTCGCCACGGCGCCCGGCATCCAGGACGAAGCGGCGCTGCGTCTCGTCGTCGAGTTCTCGGGCGCCGGCGCGCACGACACGGTGCTGGACGTCGCGTGCGGGCCCGGCATCATCGTCTGCGCGTTCGCTAAAGTCGTGAAGCACGCGACGGGTCTCGATCTCACCCCGGCGATGTTGGACCGCGCCCGGGTGCTGCAGAAGGAGAAGGGGCTCACCAACGTCACGTGGCAACTCGGCGAGGCGATCCCGCTGCCGTATCCGGACGCGAGCTTCTCGATCGTCACGTCGCGCTTCGCCTTCCACCACTTCCTGGATCCCGCTGCCGCGCTCGCCGAGATGGCGCGAGTGTGTCGGCCGGGGGGCACGGTGGTGGTCATCGACAGCGCGCCGGCGCCCGACAAGGCCGGCGCGTTCAACGCGATGGAAAAAGTGCGCGACCCGTCGCACGCGCGCGCGATGCCGTTGGCCGAGCTCAAGAGCCTCTATGCGCGCGCGGGATTGCCGGAGCCACGGACGACCGGCTACCACCTCGAAGGCGAGCTCGAAGGGTTGATCAAGCGTTCGTTCCCGAATCCCGGCGACGACGAGACGCTGCGCCGGATCTTCCGCGCGTCGCTCGCCGACGACACGCTCGGCGTCGGCGCGCGCATGGACGGCGACACGATTCGCCTCGGCTATCCCGTCGCCGTGCTGGCAGCCGAGAAGCGTTAGCCACGCGTGCGCATCGTCGATCTCAGCTTCCCGATCCGGCCGCACTTCCGGTGGAAGGTGGAAAGCCAGCTCCGCTCGTCCCACGAGCGCGGCGACCACTTTCGCTCGACGATCATCACGATGATCTGCCACGCCTATACCCACGTCGACGCGCCGAACCACTTCCTGCCCGGCGGGCGCGACGTCGCGTCGATGCCGGTGGATCAGTGGGTCGGCCCCGCCGCCGTCGTGGATCTCACGCATCTGGGCGACAACGGCGAAGTGAGCGCGGCGGAGCTCGAGCAGCACGCGGGTCACGTCGAGCGCGGTGACATCGTGCTGCTGCGCACCGACTGGCCGCGGAAGGTCGACGTCGCGAGCGAGGATTTCTGGCGGCGCGCGCCCTTCACGGGGCGCTCCGGCGCGGAGTGGCTGGTCGCGCGGGGCGCGAAGGCGGTCGGCTACGACTATCCGCCCGATTTCTGCATCCGGACCTCGACCTTCGAGCCCGGCGTGAAGCTCGCGCCCGAGGACCACGTGACCCACTACGTCTTCTTCCCGCGCGGCATCACCGTGATCGAGTACCTGACCAACCTCGATGCCATCGGCGTCCCGCGATGTCAGTTCATGGCGCTGCCGCTGAAGATCGAGGGCTCCGACGGCTCGCCCGTCCGCGCCATCGCCCTGGTCGACTGATCGGCTCAGAGCCTCCGGCGGAAAACGC
>JBGOTH010000303.1:0-4616 GCA_041476345.1 Methylomirabilia bacterium | reverse complement strand
CCAGGCCCCACGAGCGATTGACCGGCATGAGCCGGCCGCGCACCTCGTCGGTCGCGCCGTGGAGCGAGATCGCCAGATTGACCTTCAGGTCTTCCTTGCCGAGCCGCTCGATCGCCGGCACCAGCCCCACCGTCGACACGGTGATGCGCCGGGGCGAATAGCCGAGCCCGAGCTTCGCGTCGGTGAAGATGCGCACGGCCTTCACGACCGCCGCGTAGTTCGCGAGCGGCTCGCCCATGCCCATGAAGACCATGTGCGTCACGCGCTGCCCGGGCTCCAGCGCGTTGGCGACCAGGAGTTGACCGACGATCTCGGCGGGCTCGAGGTTCCGGTCGAGGCCCATCGTGCCGGTGAGACAGAAGGTGCAGCCGAAGCCGCAGCCCACCTGGGTCGACAGGCAGAGCGTCAGACGATCCTCGTCGGGCATCAGCACCGCGCTCACCCGCCCGCCGTCGCGCAGGTGGAACACCAGCTTCCGGCTGCCGTCCAGCGACGGCGTGACGCGCTCGACCTCCGGTACTCCCACCTGGGCGCGCTCCACGAGCGCCCCGCGGAACTCCTTTGGAAGATCGGACATCGCGTCGAGGTCGAGGACCCCTTTCCGATAAATCCACGTCGCAAGCTGGCGGCCGCGATACCGCGACGCCCCGAGCTCGACAGCGAGGTCTTCCATTTCAGAGGGGAGCAATCCGACAAGATCGACAAGCGGCATCGCCTGGAAGAATATCACGCGCTTTTGGCCGACCACTTTTCCACGACTTCTGTGATCGACACGTGGATAACCCTGTGTGTGAAGGGATCGTGCTCGTGCCCTTTCAGCTATTTAGATCGGTTCGCTCATCCGATGAGCAGTGCCCCCGCAACACCAGGTAGAGATCGAGGAGGTTGGTGTTCGTGGGCCCTGAGACGACGAGGTCACCGCTCGCGGCGAGCGCCCGGTGTGCGTCGTTGTCATCCAGCGCCGCGCGCGGATCGACGCCGGCCGCGCGCGCACGGGCCACCGTTGCACCATCCACGAGACCGCCGGCCGCATCGGTAGGACCATCCGTGCCATCGGTACCGGCGGCGAGCACCGTCACGTCGCTCACGCCGTCGAGCGCTAACGCTGCGGCCAACGCGAGCTCCTGGCACCGACCTCCCCGGCCCTGCCCGCGCACGGTCACCGTGGTCTCGCCTCCCGCGATGAGACAACCGGGCGCCGACAGCACACGGCCGCGCGCGACGAGATCGCGTGCGACGTCCCGGGCTTCGCCTTCGAGCGCTCGTGTCAGGAGGGACGGGCGGTATCCGAGCTCGGCCGCACGCGCCACCGCGGCATCCGTGACGAGCGCGTTGTTACCGATCACGACGTGGCGCACCCGCGCGAAGATCGGATCGCCGGGCTTCGGTGTCTCCTCGATCTCGCCCCGGACACCCGCCTCGAGGCGCGTCCGAATCGGCGTCGCCACCGAGGCCCAGACCTGGCGACGCTGGAGGACCTCGACGGCGTCCGCGAACCTCGTGGAATCAGGCGCCGTCGGCCCGGACGCGATGACGTCCAGCGGGTCCCCGATCACATCCGACAGCACGAGGGTGATCACGCGCGCCGGCGCGGCCGCACGCGCGAGCTGTCCGCCCTTGAAGAGCGACAGATGCTTACGGACCGCGTTCATCTCGGTGATGTCGGCCCCGGCGGCCAACAGGAGCCGCGTCACCACTCGCTTTTCTTCGAGGGTGATGGGTGGGGCCGGTGACGGCGTGAGCGCGGAGCCGCCGCCCGAGATGAGGACGAAGACCACGTCGTCCCTGCCCAACCCGCGCACGCACTCGAGGATGGCACGACCTGCCGCCTCGCCACGGGCGTCCGGCACTGGATGGCCGGCTTCGACGATACGCACGCGCCGCGTGGGCACGACGTACCCGTCCTTGACGACCACGAAGCCGTCGTCGATACGCTCGCCTACGGACTCTTCGAGCGCGGCGGCCATCGCCGCGCCGGCCTTGCCGCAGCCGACCACGAAGACCCGGCCCGCACGCGGAAGATCGATCTGCTGAAGAGCGCGCCGCACGAGGGGCCGGACGTCACCGGCGGCGAGCGCCGCCTGCCAGATCGCGCGCGCCGCGTCGCGTGGCGTCACGAGGCGAGCTTCTGCAGCCGCTCCCCCGCCTCCCGAAGCACGTCGTCGGTCTTCGGGAAGCAGAACCGGATCTTGGTGCGGCCGAGATCGCCGTGCGCGTAGAAGGATGAGCCCGGCACCGTCGCGACGCCGCACTCTCTGATCAGCCACATCGCGAACGCGGTGTCGTCGTCGATGCCGTAGCGCTTCATGAAGTGCGCGACGTCCGTGAGGATGTAGTACGCGCCGCGCGGCCGGTTGCAGACGAAGCCCGCGCGCTCGAGATAGCCGAGCAACAGATCGCGCCGCGCCTGGTACGCCTCGCGCAGGTCCACGTAGTACGAGTCGGGAAAGTGCAGCGCGGTCACCGCCGCCTCTTGCAGCGGATGCGGAGCACCGACCGTGACGAAGTCGTGCGCGCGGCGGATGCCGTCGCTGATCTCGGGCGGAGCGACCGCATACCCGACCCGCCAGCCTGTCACCGAATAGGACTTCGAGATCCCCGAGATGGTGATCGTGCGGTCCGCCATCCCCGGGAGCGTGGCAATCGGTGTGTGCGTGCACCCGTCGTAGACGATGTGCTCGTAGATCTCGTCCGTGATCGCGAGGAGGTCGTGGCGCAGGCAGAGATCCGCGATCGTTTGCAGCTCCGCGCGCGAGAAGACCTTGCCGCTCGGGTTGTTCGGGCTGTTGAAGACGATGGCCTTCGTGCGCGGCGACACCGCGCGGCGCAGGCGATCCGGATCGAAGGTCAGGTCCGGCCCTTCGAGGGGGATCCAGACCGGCTCCGCTCCGGAGATGATGCAGCCCGGCCCGTAGTTCTCGTAGAACGGCTCGAAGATGATGACTTCGTCGCCGGGATTGAGCACGGCGAGCAGCGTCGACAGCATCGTCTCTGTCGAGCCGCAGCAGACGGTGACGTGCTTCTCGGGATCGACGTCCATGCCATAGAAGCGGCGGTATTTGTCGGCGATAGCCTGTCTGAGGCGCGGCGCCCCCCACGTGATCGCGTACTGGTGGAAGTCGCCGTCGAGCGCCTGGTGCGCGGCATCCACCAGCGCCTTGGGCGGCGGGAAATTCGGCATCCCCTGCGCGAGGTTGACCCCGCCATGCTGCATGACCACGCGAGTCATCTCGCGGATGACGGACTCGGTAAATCCCTGGACGCGCTTGGACAGCCGGGACACAGGAATCGGCGTCCTCTATCCGCCGGCGAGCGCGGGCACGATCGTGACCTCGTCGCCGTCCTTGAGCGCGGTCTTGTCGCCGTCGAGGAACCGGATGTCTTCCTGGTTCACGTACACGTTGACGAAGCGGCGAATCTCTCCGGCTTCGTCGACGATCCTGTCTTTCAGTCCGGGGTGCTGTCGCTCGAGGTCGTCGACGAGCGTCAGGACGGTGTCGCCCTTGGCCTGGACCTCGGACGCGCCTTTCGTGAGGCTGCGCAGCGGAGTGGGAATGCGTACGAGCACGGGCATGCTGAGCTCCTCCTCAATGGCGGATTATACGGCGGTAGTATGCGGGGACGTGACGCGCTCGTCGTGGCTTCCGCTCGGTCTGCTGGTCGCCTACGGCGTCGCGTTCGCCGCGCGCGCGCTCGGCATCGGCCCGCCGGCGTTCGACGACCACCCCGGCCAGCTCGCGCGGCTCTGGCACGTCGTCCGCGAGGGGCTCGCGCCGTGGGCATGGAACGCGGGATGGTGGGCGGGCTACCCGGAGATGCAGTTCTATCCGCCGGGCTGGTTCTACGCGGGCGCGCTCCTCTCCTGGCTCACGCTCGGCGCCCTGACGCCACCCGTCGGCTACCAGCTCATGCTATGGGTGACGTACCTCGCACCGGGCGTCACCGCGTTCTTCCTTCTTCGCCGACTTCTCGGTGACGCGTGGTGCGCGCTTCCCGGCGCCTTGCTCGTCCTCACGTTCGCCGGGGATCCGGCGGGAGGCGCGGCGAGCGGGGTCGAGGGCGGCGTTCACATCGGGATGGTGGCCGCTCGAGTCGCGTGGGCGCTTCTGCCGTTCCTCGCGCTGACGCTCGTTTCGTGGAGCGAAACCGGCGGCCCGTTCCCCCGTGCGGCCGTTCTTCTCGTCGCCGCCATCATCCTCACGCACCCCGCGCACACACCTACCGCGGTCGCGATACTCGTGGCCGGTGCACTCGCAAGCCCGTCGCGTCGATGGGCACTCACCCAGGCGTGTGGCGCTTTCATCGTCGCGCTCGTCCTCGTCGCGTTCTGGCTCGTGCCGCTCCTCCATCATCTCGACGACTCTCGGGCGCTCGCGTGGGGTGCGCTCGCCCTCGCGCCCCCGGCGAGGACGTTCGCCGCCGTGCTCGTCGCACTCGCGCTCGTCGCCGTATCGCGCCGCGATCGCCGCCCGTGGTCGGCGGCCCTTCACGCCGTGTGGCTGGCGGTACTCGGTGTCGCTGTCGACGCGCTGGTCCTCGAGCCGCTCGGCATTCGCTTTCTTCCGGCGGACCGCGTCGCGGACGGTGCATGGATGATGCTGCTGCTCGCGAGCGGT
>JBGOTH010000302.1:0-4617 GCA_041476345.1 Methylomirabilia bacterium | reverse complement strand
ACGTCGTACGAGATGAGGAGCACGATCGCGAGCGTGGCGAAGCCCGCGAGCAGCGCCGCCACGCCCGCGATCCTCCCCATCAGCGGCCGAGCGCCTTCAGCGCGAGCTCCAGCCCGCGCTTGCCGTCGGCCCCGGTGCGCGCGAGCCACGTGTCCCACGCACCCTTCGCGAGCGCCCGCGCCTTCGCGAGCTCCTCATTCGGCGGCTCGACCACCGTCATGCCGAGCTCGGGCAAACGCTTCTTCACGCGCTCGTCGAAGGCGATGGCGTCCCCCCACTCCTTCTCTTCGAAGTTCGTCTCCTTGAGCGCGTCGAGCACGACCTGCTGGAGGTCCTTCGGCAGCGTGTCCCACGCCTTCTGGTTGGCGACGAGCCATTCCTGCGCGGCGCCCGCGAGATACCAATAGTCGAGGAACTTCGCGACCTCGAAGAACTTCATCGGCTCGGCGTTCGTCGCCGAGGTCATGGCGCCGTCCACGGTCTTCTTCTCGAGGGCCGAATAGACCTCGCCGAACGCGATGTTGACGGGCGCGCCACCGAGCAGGCGCGTGAGGTTGGAGGAGTCCGCGCCGTACACGCGGATCTTCTTGCCTTTCCAGTCGGCCACGGTGCGGATCGGCGTCGTGGAGAAGATCTGCTGCGACGGCCACGTGGTCATCGCGAGGAGCTTGAGACCCTTCCGCGCCAGCATCTCGGTATAGAACGGCCGCAGCTGGAACGCCGCTTTCTTGTGCTCCTGCATGTTGTGCGTCATGAACGGCAGCTCGAGCGGGCCCATCTCGAGCAGCACGTCGGTGAGATAGGACGCGAGCACCGGCCCGATCTCGGCGCGGCCGTCGAGGACGGCGGAGAGCAGCTCCGGCCCGGGATAGAGCGAGGAGGCGGCGTGGAAGCGGATCTCCATGCGCCCGCCGGACTTCTCCTTCACCTTGTTGCTGAATGCGGTGTAGTTGACGGTGTGGTAGTACGTCGGCGCGGCGATGTGCGGCAGGTTCCACACGATCGGCTTGGCCTGCGCGTCGACGCGGACGGGCGCGACGGCGGCGCCGCCCGCCACGAGCGCGAGCGTCAGCAGCACGAGAGTGATGGTCGTCTTCCTCATGGGGTCTCCTTTACGAGCTTCGCGACAAGATCGGCCGCCCGATGTTACCCGGTCGCGGGCTCGCGTGTGAACACAACCGCCACGCCCGCGACGAAGACGATCGACGCGAGGAGCCAGAACACGATCTCGTACGCGCCGAAGGCCGCGAGCAGCAGCGACGCGCCGACGGGCCCGACGGCCCGCGCGCCGTTGGCGCCGAGCGCCATCGCGCCGCTGATCGCGCCGTAGTTCCGGCGTCCGAAGATCTCCGCCACGATGCTCGCGCGCGCGAGCGTGGCCATCCCGTTGGCGGCGCCCATCAGCACGATGATCGGGACGATCGACGGCATGCGCGCCACGCTCGCGAGCAGCCCGAGCCCGACCGCCTGGACCACGAAGATCGCCGCGGTCATCGGCCGGTGGCCGAAGCGGGAGGCGATCGGTCCGAAGAGGATGCGGCCGACGAGCTGCATCGCGCCCAACCACCCGATGAACATCGCCGCCGTCGCGAGCGGATACCCGTGGCCCATCAGGTACGGGATGGCGTGGATGGTGACCGCGTTGACCGCGAAGTTCGACGCGACGAAGGCCGCCGTGAGCACCCAGAAGACGACGGTGTGCAACGCCTCGTCGACTGAATGACTCCGCTCTTCAGAAGCGGCGGTCGGCCCGTCGCCGGTCTTTCTCGGCGGGGCGCGCAGCACGAGCGCGTGAATCGGAATCGTCGTGACGGCGAGGAACACCGCGAGGGTGACCAGGGTCGTGCGCCAGTCCATGCGCGCGAGCAGCGCGGTCTCGATCGGCACGAAGATCGTGCTCGCGAGTCCCGCGAAGAGCGTGAGCGTGAGCAGCGCGCGATCGCGATGCTGCGAGAACCAGCCGACGATCGCGGCGAAGGCCGGCTCGTAGAGCGTCGCCGCCATCGCGAGGCCCATCAGGGCCCAGACGACGTAGAGGGCCCGCAGACTCTCGACGCGGGACCACGCGAACATCAGCGCCACGGCCGCGCACGAGCCGACCGTCATGAGGCTCCGGGCGCCGTGACGATCGATCCATCGCCCCACCGGCAGCCCGACGAGAGCTGCGGTGAGCAGCCCGACCGAGAAAGCACCGGTGAGCGCGACCCGGGAGAAGCCCAGGTCGCGCTCCATCGGCGTCAGGAAGACGGCGAAGCCGTAATAGACGATCCCCCACGTGATGGTCTCGGTGACCGACAGCGCGCCGACGACCACCCAGCCGTAGGAGATGTGACGGCGTGGGCTCAGCAGCAGCGCCCGTCGTCGGAGCCGCCCGCGATCTTGCGCGCCTGGATCAGTTCGAGCCGCGTGTCGTCCGGTCCCTGCATGAAGCAGATGCGCGGCCCGCCCGGAATCTGGGTCGGTCCTTCGAGCAGCGTCGCGCCGAGCCCGGTGAGCCGGCGGATGTCGGCGTCGAGGTCCGCGGAGTCGAAGCCGAAGTGCTCGAGGCCGTAGTGCGGGATCGCGTCGCCCTTGCCCATCGTTTCGTTCGTGCGCGCGCCGGAGATGTTGACGTTGATGCCGCCGTCGTCGCTCTTGCACCGGAGGAAGCGGTCGCCGAAGACGCGCGTCTCGTCGCTCGTGATCGAAAAGTTGAACGCCTTCACGTACCACTCCGCCGTCTTCTTCGGGTCCGGCGACTTCAGATGGATGTGGTTGATGCGGAAGCCCATGGGTCTCTCTCCTTGTATGGGAATTAACGCGGGAGCGAATCGAGGAAGTCGACGAACACGCGATTGAACGCCGCGGGCTGATCGAGGTTCGACGAGTGGCCGGCACCCTTGATCACCTCGAGCCGCGCGCCGGGGATCTTCTTCGCCATGTATTCGCACGGCGCGATGAACGGCTCGTCCTTGTCGCCGACGACGACGAGCGTGGGCACCGCGATCGCCGGCAGACCGTCGATCACGCGTGCGTCCGTCTGCGCGAGCATCCCGCGCGCGGCGTGCGCCAAACCTTGCGCGGACGCGTGGTGGCCCATCGCCTCCTGCATCTCGCGGCTGCGCCCGCTCAACGCCGCAAGTCCCTTCGCTTCGAGCTCCGTGGCACGGCTCCGCGCACGCTCATTCCACTTCTCCCGGGCCTCCGCGTTGCGATAGCCAGGACCGGAGTCGCAGATGATCAGCGCCTCGACCATCTGGGGATGCGCGAGCCAGAACTCGAGCGAC
Source organism: Methylomirabilia bacterium (assembly GCA_041476345.1). GTDB lineage: Bacteria > Methylomirabilota > Methylomirabilia > Rokubacteriales > CSP1-6 > VGLJ01. The sequence goes on along the minus strand of JBGOTH010000302.1, from coordinate 1,351 downwards.
ATGGTTCCGCCGAGCGAGAGCCCACCGATCACCGCGCGTTGAATACCGAGGTGATCGAGCAGCGCCTTCATGTCGCCCACGGTGAGCGCGTGCGAGTACTGCGCGGGGTCGTTCGGGCTGTCGGTCTGCCCGTGGCCGCGCATGTCCCAGCTGATCAACCGATAGCGCTCGCCGAGAAACGCATGCTGGCCGTTCCACATTCGCCGCGTCGCCGAGTAGCCGTGGCTCATCAGCACGGCGCGCCCGCGCCCCGTCACTTCGTAGTCGATCTCGATGCCGTTCAGTTTCGCTTTCATTTGGACCTTGACGGCCCATGTGCCGTCAATTGTTTCGCCCGTTAACGTTCCGTCAGATCGGACCACAGGCGCGCGGCGCCGCGCGCGGCGACGCGGCGGCCCAGCTCGATCGCCCAGGCGCTCTCGCTGCCGAACTCCGCGCGCCACGACCAGAGCCGGCGCGTCGCGAAGTGGAGCGAGTGCTCGTACGTAAAGCCGATCGCGCCGTGCACCTGGTGCACGAGGCCCGCCGCGACGCCGGCGGCCTCGCCGACGCGGATCTTCGCGACGGCGATCTCGAAGCTCGGGTCGTGGGCCCCGCGGTCGGCGGCCCTGAACGCCGTCTCCGCCGCGAGGCCGGACGCCGCCACGTGGCCGGCGACGACCGCGAGGTAGTGCTGGATCGCCTGGAAGTTTCCGATCGGGCGCCCGAACTGCTTGCGCTCCGTGGCATAGCGCACGCCCTGCTCGAGGATCGAGTCGAGCGCGCCGGCCATCTGCGTGGCCCGCGCCATCGCACCATAGAGGCGAACCGCATCGTTCGGAATGCCGCGCGCGGGCGCCGCCGCGACGACGGGCGCATTCTCGAACACGAGCGTGTCGCGCGGCTCCAGCGCGAGGTTCTTGTCGTCGGTGACCCGGGCGCCGCTCGTCGCGATGAGCGCCACGGTGGGAACGCCGGCGACGTCCGCCACGGTGACGACGTGACCGGCCGCGCGCCCCCACGGCACGCGCGTGGCCGTGCCGCTCACCTTCCACGCAGTGCCGCTGCGCGCGAGCGTGAGCGTCTCACGGCGGCGCACGGGCGCCAATGTCAGCGGACCGAGCGGAACCTCGAGGCCCGCGCGCGACAGAAGCGCGCCCGCGACGATCGCTTCCGCGAGCGGCACCGGTGCCGTGTAGCGACCGGCCGCGCGCACGACCACGTGCGCATCGAGCCACGTGAGGCCGGCGCCTCCCGCGCTCTCCGCGACGAGCGGCAGCGTGAGCCCGCCTTCTTCCAGCGTGCGCCAGAGCTTCTCGGGCCACACGCCCTTTTCCGCCGACTCGATCAGCTCCTTGGTGACGAGATCCTT
>JBGOTH010000301.1:0-4628 GCA_041476345.1 Methylomirabilia bacterium | reverse complement strand
CGTGCGGCGCGCCGTGGACCACGGGTACGCCGCGTTCGCCATCACCGTCGACACCGCCAGCTACAGCCGGCGCGAGCGCGACATCGCCACCCGCTACGTCAAGCCGTGGCGCCAGCGCGCGACCGGCTTCGAGTTCCAGGCGGGGATGACGTGGGACCTGATCAAGCACTTCAAGGACACGCACGCCGTCCCGCTCATCCTGAAGGGCATCGCCACCGCGGAAGACGCGGAGCTCGCCTGCGAGCACGGTGTCGACATGGTGTACGTCTCCAACCACGGCGGGCGCCAGCTCGATCACGGACGCGGGTCGATCGACGTGTTGCCGGAGATCATCAAGGCCGTGGCGGGGCGCGCGCGCGTCATCGTCGACGGAGGCATGATGCGCGGCACGGACGTGGTGAAAGCGATCACGCTCGGCGCCGATCTCGTCGGCATGGGGCGCCTGCCCTGCCTCGGCCTCGGCGCCGCGGGTCAGGCCGGGCTCGTGCGGGCATTGGAGCTGATCGAAGAGGAAATGCGGATCTGCCTCGCGCTCCTCGGCGTCGCGAGCCTGCGCGCGCTCGACCGCTCGTATCTGCATCCGGCGGCGCCGGTCGTACCGCCGCACGTCACGAGCGCCTTCCCGCTGATCGGCGAGGGCTACTGATCGTATCGAGGGGGGCCGCGACGGCCCCCCTCGAGCTCCCCGCTACTTCTTCGCGTCTTCGACCTTCTTCTCGTCGGCCTTCTTCTCGTCGGCCTTCTTCTCCATCTTCGCCGGGGCCTTCTTCGCGGCGTGCTTCTTGTCCATCTTCTTCTCGGCCTTGTCCTCGGCCTTGTCCATCTTCTTCTCGGTCGTCGCCGCGGGCGGCGTGGTGGTGGTCGCCGTCTGCGCGTAGACCGGGGCCGCCACCGCGACCATGAACGCGCCCATCGCGAACAGTGCCAGTGCCTTCTTCATGTTCTGTTCCTCCAGGAACGGGTGAATGACTCCTACGAGGAAGACTCACAACCGCCGCGCCGGGTTCCACACGGCGCGCGGGAACTTCGGGCGAGCGTCGCGAGTTAGTCGCGCGCGGCGGGTGGGCGCGGCAGGCGGCGCGCGAGCATCCAGCGAACGGCGAGCAGGTCGAGCAGGGTGCGGCGCGCGCGGTCGAGGATGCCGAACTTCGATCGGCCGAAGCGGCGCGGGCGCTCCACGACCGGCACCTCGACCACACGAAACCCGGCGGACGTGAGGAGCGGCCCCACGAAGCGATGCATGCCGTCGTACGGCGGCAGCGCCTCGACGCAGGCGCGCGACATCGCGCGCAGGCTGCACGCGCCGTCATGGAAGTCGTTGCCGATCACACACCGCCGAATGCCGTTGGCGAGGCGCGACGCAAGGCGCTTCGTCGCCGTGTCATGCCGGCGCTGACGCCAACCGAGCGCGGCGTCGGCGGCCTTCAGCGCGGCGAGCATCGCCGGAATGTCGCGCGGGTCGATCTGGAGATCGGCGTCCAGCGTGACGATCGTCTCGCCGCGCGCCGCTTCGAAGCCCGCGTAGTACGCGGTCGACACGCCGCGCCGCGCGCCCAGGCGCACGCCGCGCACGCGCGCGTCCGCGTCCACGAGACGGTGGAGCACCGTGTCGCTGCCGTCACTCGAGCCGTCGTCGACGAAGATCACTTCCACGCTCACGTCCAGACCGGCGAGAACGGGCTCGAGCTCTTCCCAGAGAATGGGCAGGCTCTCCGCCTCGTTGTGGACGGGAATGACGAGCGAGACCGCGGGCGCGGCTCCTTCAGCGCGCGCCATCGCTCACCACCACCACGCCGGCGCCGACCGCCTCCGCTCGCAGGTTCGCGACGTCGAGCGGCAGCCACTCACCCGCCTCGCGCCAGCGCCAGTCCTCCACCACCACGGCGCCGTGGACGTCCGCGATGTGCGCGCGCACAGCCTCCGGCGATCGGAGCGCGCGCGGCGACCTTCCGAGGTAGAAATCCACGGGCATGAGCTCCTGGTTGTCGAACGCGAGCGCGGCGACGCCGAGCGGCTGCGCGCGCGCGGCGAGATTGCGGGCGACGGCGCGAAAGTCCCACGTGCGGTTCTGCCACTCGTCGACGATCCACCCGCCACTGAACAGGAGGACGGCGCTGATCGCCACCACCACCGGCATCGTGGCCGTCACGCGCATCGTCCAGAAGCCGGCGGCCGCCACGACGCCGAGCGCCGCGACCCCGACGAGCAGCAGCGCGATCTGCCACCGCGGCGCGGGCAGGTCGATGCCTGCGGCGCGCAGCGCGAACGGCACGGCGATCGCGCCGCCGACGGCGGCACCGAGGGCCATGGCCGCGAGCCCGGCGTGGCGGCGCGGCGCGCGCGACGCTTCGCGATCCACCCACCACGCAACGAGAAGCGCCATCCCCGGGAGGAGCGGAAACAGATAGCGCGCGCGCTGCTGCTGCACCCAGAAGATGAAGAGCGCGGGCACCACGAACCAGCATAGGGCGAACGCTACCGCGCGATCGCGGCGCGCGCGGATCGCCGCGACGAGGGCGACGGGCGCGAGGAGCGTCCACGGCAGAAAGCCCAGGACCGCATACGCGAGCTCGCTCCCGAGCGAGAAGAGCCGGGGCCCGCCGATGTGATAGCGAAGCCAATCGCCCCAGACGACGTTCGTCGCGAAGCGCTCGGCGCCGCCCCCGGTCCGCGCGAACGGGACGACCCACAGCGCGGTGCCGACGACGAACACGGCGATCCCCGGCCACCAGACGAGACGCCGCAACCCCGCGCGGCCTTCGGTCGCGCCGAGCCAGGCGAGCGCGACCGCCAGCGGCAGGAGCCCGGGGATCGCCTTGGTGAACACCGTGAGCGCAAGTGCCACGTAGAACCCGAGGGCGGCGCGCGTGCCTCCGCCGTCGGCGATCGACCGCAGCGCGAGGCCGGCGAGCAGACCGAAGAAGACCATCGGGACATCGGGGATCCCGACCAGCGCGTGATCGAAGAACAGAACCGACGTGAGGAGGATCATCGACGCCAACAACCCCGCCCGACGACCGAAAAGGCGCGCGCCGAGCAGAAACGTCGCGGCGACGGCGCCGATGGCGGCAAGGGCGCCGGGCAGCCGCGCGCTCGTCACCGTCACCCGGCTGGCCGGCCACGACGCGAGCGCGATCGCCCACGGGTAGAGCGGCGGCTTGAAGCGGTAGGGCTCGCCGCGGAGCTGCGCGTCGAACCACACGCCGCGCTCCAGCATGTCGCGCGCGACGACGGGATAGACGGCTTCGTGGCTCCCGATGATTTCTCGATGGCTGAGCCGCGGGAGGATCAGGAGCGCCCCGACGAGCGCGACGAGGATTGCGAGCCTATGCACCGCGCACGGCGTTGCCGACGGCGTGGAGGAGCGACTCCGGCGTATCGGGATTGATCGAGCAGTCCGGCCCGAGCAGAAGGAAGCGTCCCGCCATCTCGCCGATCGCGGCCTTCGCGCGCTCCACGAGCGTTCCCGCCGTCATCGAGGCGATCTGCGGCTTCGCGGGGAGCCCGCCGACGACGGCGCGTCCGGTGCGGCGGTGGACGTCCGTGAGCGACGGGTTGCCGGGGAAGAGCGCCCAGCTGAACGCCGTCACGGGATAGTCGGCGAACTCGTCGAACAGGATGTCTTCGCCGCAGACGTGGAGCAGGTTGAACGGCGCGGCCTCGACCGCCGCCAGCACGGGGAGATCGAACGGGCGCTGGAAGCGCCGGCACTCCTCCGCGGACATCGACGCGCGGGTCGCCACGTTCGTCGCGTAGAAGAGCCCGTCGGCGCCCGCGGCGAGGGCCGCGCGCGCGTACGCCGCGAGCGTCTCCGCGATCGCGCCGAGCCCGCGCTCGACGGCGGCGCCGTCCGAGCGCAGGAGGCTCAGCGCCTGCGTCTTGCCGCCGCGCACGAGAAACGGCAGGACCATCATCGGCGAAAAGATCGTCCAGATGATCGGCAGGTCGGCGCCGACGCGCGCGCGGATCATCCGCAGCGCTTCGAGCTGCTCGCCGAGCGCACCGCGCCGCGGATCCATCGGGCGGAGGGCACCGACGTCCTGCGCCGAAGCAAGCGGCGCGCGCGTCACCGTGAACGGCGTCGCGCGCTCGCGCGAGGGCGCATACGTGAGCCCCCACATCTCCGCGAAACACTGCGCGCGCGATTGCGGCTTCAGGAAGTCCCAGTGGAAGGTGTCCGAGAGGCGCAGCGTCTCGTCCGCGAGGCCCTTCGCCGAGTTCTCGGTCGCGAAGTTGTGGAGCCAGAACGCGAGCGGCACGCGATCGACCGGCGCGCCGCGGAGCGCCGCCGTCACACGTTCACGCGGAGTCATCGCTTCTCCTGCGCCTCACCGCCGAAGCGGTAGCCGAGAATGACTTTGAAGAGAAGACGGTCGGTGGACGGCGTGAGGCCGACGCCCACGCCCGCGTTGAACTCCCAGCGCGGGCCGAGGTCGAGATCGACCACGGGAAAGATCTGATGCTGCTGGTCCCGCACGCGATCGAAGCCGCTCACCGGTCCCAGCGCGCCGTAGTACTCGAGCCCCACGGCGACCTTCGGCGCGACCTCGTACGCGACCTTGGCAATCGGCGCGAACTCGAAGCCGCGATCCACGCCCGGCCCCTTGAGGCTCCGGTCGAAGGACGGG
>JBGOTH010000300.1:0-4628 GCA_041476345.1 Methylomirabilia bacterium | reverse complement strand
ACGCGGTTCGTGTCCTGGTATTCGTCGACGAGCACGTGACGCCACAGGCCGCGATACCACGCGAGCACGTTCGGCGCCTCCTGGAACAGGCGGACGACGAGAAGGAGCAGGTCGTCGAAGTCGACGGCCCCCGTCGCGCGCAGGCGTTCCTCGTAGCGCTGGTAGATGGCCGCCGTCTCCGCCTCGCCCGGGCCGCGCGCGCTCTTCGCCATCTCGTCGACCGACACCATCCGGTTCTTCGCGGAGCTGATGCGGTGGACGAGGGCGCCGGGGGTGAGCGAGCGCTCGTCGGCGCCGCGCTCGCGGATGCATTCCTTCACCAGCGCGAGGCGGTCGTCCTCGTCGTAGATCGTGAAGTGCGGCTTGTAGCCGAGGTGCTGGATGTTCTGGCGCAGGATGCGCACGCACGCCGAATGGAACGTGGCGATGATCGGCGAGCGCATGCCCGCGGGCGCGAGGAGCGCGTCCACCCGTCGCGCCATCTCGCCCGCCGCCTTGTTGGTGAAGGTGACGGCGAGGAGGTTGCGCGGGTCGAGCCCGCGCACGCCGATCAGATGCGCGATACGGTGCGCGATGACGCGCGTCTTGCCGCTTCCCGCCCCCGCGAGGACGAGCAGCGGTCCGTCTTCGTGGGTAACGGCGTCGCGCTGCGGCGGATTCAGACGGGCGAGAAGAACTTCAGGGTCGAGCACCCGATGATTGTACCGTCATCGCGGGCGCGACCTCCTCCGCGAACATCCGCATCGATCTGAGCGCGAGCTTCGTGTCGAGCCCGGGCAGCGCCATGAGCAGCAGCACGTGCTCGTACCCGGTCGCGTCGAGGTAGCTTTGCAGGCCGTCTCTCACATCGTCCGGCGTGCCGAGGAGCGCCCAGCCGTCGGCGATGTACTCGCTGAAGGTCCGCAGGCGGAGCCGCGAGCGATCGAACGAGCCGGGGACGGTGCCGCCCGTCGCCTCAGACCGCAAGACCGCCATCTTGCGCTGATAGCCCATGAAGGGCGGCTCGACGGCGCGGAGCGCTTCGGCGCGGCTCGGCGCGACGTGGACCACGCGCATGCCCCAGCCCTGACGCTCCAGCGCTTCGATCGCCGCGATCGACTGCCCGGCGGCTAGCGCGGTCTCCCGATACAGCCCGCGCCGTTTCTGGAGGTCCTCGATGGCGGTGAAGAACGACGAGAGCGCCGGCAGGCCAAGGCGTGCGGCGGACACCACGCTGTCTTCGCTGTTCGCGGCGATGAAGATCGGCGGATGCGGTCGCTGGATCGGCTGCGGACGGACGTGCAGCCCGTCGGCGGAGTGAAATCGCCCCTTGAAGTCGAAGGAGCGGCCTTTCCAGGCCTCCTGCATCAGCGCGATCCCTTCCTCCACGCGGGCGCGTGCATCCTCGCGATCGGACCGGAACGTCTCGTAGTCCTGGAGCGTCCCGCCGCGGCCGATGCCGACGTCGAGCCGTCCGCCGCTCACCACGTCCAGCACCGCCAGCTGCTCCGCGAGGTCCACCGGATGGTGCAGCGGGAGCAGGGAGACACCCATGCCGAGGCGGAGGGTGGTCGTGCGCGCGGCGACGTACGACGCGAGGACCGGCGGCACGGGGCAGAGGCCGTAGTCGTTGAAGTGGTGCTCGGCGATCCAGACGGACGAGTAGCCGAGCGACTCGGCCGCGAGCATCTGCTCGAGGGCGGAATCGTAGACCGCCCGCTCGCTCCACGCCTCGTCCCGCTGCATGAGAAAGAACAGTCCGAAATCCATCGGGATTACTCGACGGTGACGGACTTCGCGAGGTTGCGCGGCTGGTCCACGTCGCAGCCGTTGCGGACGGCGATGTGGTAGGCGAGCAACTGCGTCGGGATCACGGTGAGGATCGGCGACAGCAGGTCGGAGGTCGGCGGCACCACGACGACGTGGTCGGCCGTGCCCGCGAGGACGGTGTCGCTGGCGTCGGTGACGGCGATGACCATGCCGTCGCGCGCCCGCACCTGCTCCATGTTCGAGAGCATCCGGTCGTAGTGACTGTCGCGCGGCGCCAGGACGACCACGGGGAGCCGTTCGGCGACGAGCGCGATGGGGCCGTGCTTCATCTCGCCCCCCGCGTAGCCTTCCGCGTGGATGTACGAGATCTCCTTCAGCTTCAAGGCGCCTTCGAGCGCGATCGGGTACTGCAGCCCGCGGCCGAGGTAGAGGAAGTCGCGCGCCGCCGCGAGCTCTTTCGCGAGCCGCGCGATCGACGCGTCCAGCTCGAGGGTCCGCTCGACCAGCCCCGGCAGCTCGACGAGGTCCGCGATGCGCTTCTTTACGTCCTGCGTGGTGATCGTCTCGCGCTGCTGCCCGAGCCACAGCGCGAACAGGTAGCCCGCGACCAGCATCGCGGTGAACGCCTTCGTCGACGCCACGCCGATCTCGGGCCCCGCGTGCATGTAGAGCACGCCGGTGGTCTCGCGCGCGAGGGCGGAGCCGACGACGTTGGTGATGCTGAGCGTCGGGCAGCCGCGCTGCTTGGCCATCTTGATCGCGCCGATGGTGTCGGCGGTCTCGCCCGACTGCGAGATCGCCACCACGAGCGTCTCCGGGCCGATGACGGCATCGCGATAGCGGAACTCGGAGCCGAGATCGACGTCGGCGGGCAGCCCGGCCAGCCGCTCGATCATCGAGCGCGTGAGCATGGCCGCGTGGAACGCGGTACCGCACGCCACGAGGAGCACGCGCTGGATCCCGCGGGTCGTGGCGGCGTCCAGCGTCATCTCGGGGAGCAGGACGCGCCCGGTCTCCGGCGAGACCCGGCCGCGGAACGTGTCGGTGATCGCGCGCGGCTGCTCGTAGATCTCTTTGAGCATGAAGTGGCGGTAGCCGCCTCGCTCCGCCATGATCGGATCCCAGAGGATCCGCGTCGGCGCGCGCTCCACCGGACTGCCGGCAAGCGTCGTCACGGCGACACCCCGCGCGGTCACCACCGCCATCTCGCCGTCCTCGAGGATCACGACGTCGCGGGTGTGCGCGAGGATGGCGGGGATGTCGGACGCGATGAACATCTCGTCCTGGCCGATGCCGATCACGACGCTGCCCGCGCCGTGCTTCCCCGCGATCAAACGATCGGGGGCGGTGCTCGACACGACGACGACGGCGTAGGCGCCGCGGATCTCGCCGAGCGCCTTGCGCGTGGCGGCCTCGAGATCACCCGTCACGCGGAGGTGGTGCTCGATCAGATGCGCCAGCACCTCGGTGTCCGTCTCCGACTTGAAGACGTGCCCTTCGGCCGACAGACGCTCCTTCAACTCGAGATAGTTCTCGAGGATGCCGTTGTGGACGACGACGAGCGCGCCGTCGCAATCCGTGTGCGGGTGCGCATTCTCCTCGGACGGGCGGCCGTGCGTGGCCCACCGGGTGTGCCCGATGCCGAGGTGGCCGGCCACCGGCTTGTCGCGCAGCGCCGTTTCGAGGTTGGTCATCTTCCCGGCGGCGCGCCTGACTTGAAGATGACCGTCCTGAAGGATGGCGATGCCCGCGGAGTCGTACCCGCGGTACTCGAGCTTCTTCAGGCCGTCGACGATGATGCCGACCGCGCTTTGCTCCCCGACGTAGCCGACGATGCCGCACATCGCTCAGCCCTTCTTCTTCTTGGCGGCGCGCTTCGCCGCATGGCGTGTGCCCCACCCGTCCTTGACGACGGCCGCCGACCGCTCGACGACGAGCGCGCCCGGCGGCACGTCCTGCGTCACGGTGGAGCCCGCGCCGATATAGGCCTGCGCGCCGATCGTGATCGGCGCGACCAGGCTGGCGTTCGTGCCGACGAACGCATCGTCGCCGATGATCGTCGGGTGCTTGTCGAGCCCGTCGTAGTTGCACGTGATCACGCCGGCGCCGACGTTGACGCCGGCGCCGATGGTCGCATCCCCGAGATAGGCGAGGTGGTTCGCCTTCGCCCCCTTGCCCAGGCGCGTCTTCTTCAGCTCGACGAAGTTGCCGATGTGCGCGCCCGCGCCCACGTGCGACAGCGGACGCAGATGGCAGAAGGGACCGAGGATCGCCTCGTCCTCGACGACCGCCTCCGCGAGGACGCAGTACGGCTTGAGGACGACGCGATCCGCGAGCGTGGAGCGGCTCACGTGACAGCCGGCGCCGACGACACAGTCGTTGCCGATCGCGCTGGCGCCCTCGATGACGACGTGCGGGTAGATCACCGTGTCGCCACCGATGGTCACGGTGTCCTCGATGTACGTGGTCGCCGGGTCGAGGATGGTGACGCCGCCTTCCATCAAGCGGTCGAGCGTGCGCGCGCGCTGGACGGCCGCCGCTTCCGCGAGCTGCTTTCGGTCGTTGACGCCGAGCGCTTCGCGCGGATCCTCCACGGGCACGCCTTCCACGCGCGCACCGCGACGATTCAGGATGCCGATCACGTCGGTCAGATAGTACTCGCCCTGATCGTTGTCGGGCTTCACCTCGGCGAGCGTCGCCCACAGGCGCTCCGCTTCGAAGCAGTAGACGGACGTGTTGATCTCCGCCACCTTCTTTTCGTCGTCCGTGGCGTCGCGATCTTCCACCACCCGCTTCACCCGTCCCCCTTGACGGACCACGCGCCCATAGCCCTGCGGCTGCGTGACGACGGCGGTGAGGATCGTCGCCGTCGCGTGCGT
>JBGOTH010000299.1:0-4651 GCA_041476345.1 Methylomirabilia bacterium | reverse complement strand
CCGCGGACGGCCGTCCGGTGCCGGTGATGTTCGGGAACACGTAGAACGCGCCGCGCGGGAGCGCGCACTTCACGCCGGGCAAGCGGTTCAGCCCGTCGACGATCAGGTCGCGCCGGCGCCGAAACTCCGCCACCATGCGCCCGACCGCCGCCTGCTCGCCTTCGAGGGCGGCGACGCCCGCGAGCTGCACGAAGGACGCCGTGCACGACGCGGAATTCACCATCAGCCGCGTCACGTGCTCGGCGAGCGAGACGGGCATCACCCCGTAGCCGAGGCGCCAGCCCGTCATCGCGTACGACTTCGAGAATCCGTCGAGCAGGATCGTGCGTTCCGGCATGCCCGGCTGCCCGAGAATCGACACGAACTCGCCGTCGTAGAGGAAGTGGCGGTAGATCTCGTCGGTGAGCACGGGAATGTCGCGCTCGCGCGCCACCGTCGCGATTCGCTCGATCTGCGCGCGCTCCAGCACGCCGCCCGTCGGGTTCTGCGGCGAGTTGATGATGATGAGCTTCGTCTTCGGCGAGAGATGGCGCTCGAAGAACTCCATGTCGAAGTTGAAGCCGGTCGCCTCGCGCACCGGCACGCCGATCGCCTTCCCACCGACGAAGTTGATGACCGACTCGTAGATCGGGAAGCCCGGATTCGGGTAGAGGACCTCGTCCCCCTCGCCCACGAGCGCCATGATCGTGAAGAACATGATCGGCTTCGCGCCCGGCGTCACGACGACCTGGTCGGGCGAGACGCTGATCTTGCGCGTCGCGCTCACGTGTCGCGCGATCGCCTCACGAAGCTCGGGCAGGCCCGCGGACGGTCCGTAGTGGGTCGCGCCGTTGTCGAGCGCACGCTTGGCGGCGTCGCGAATGTGCTCGGGCGTGTCGAAGTCGGGCTCGCCGATCTCCAGGTGGACGATCTCCTTGCCCTGACGCTCGAGCGCTTTCGCGCGCGCGAGCACCTCGAACGCGGATTCGGTGCCGAGCCGCGCCATCCGTGCCGCGACCTTCATCGACGAACCTCCTGGGCGGGATTGGAAGAGTCATTCTACACTCGCGCTCGTGGAGTTCGTTCCGATCCCGGCCGGCACTTTCACGATGGGGTGGGAGACCGGCGCGCCGGCGGAGCGTCCCGCACACGCCGTCTGGGTGGACGCTTTCCTGATCGCCGTCACGCCCGCCACCAACGCCGACTACACGCGCTATCGCGACGCCGTCGGCGCCGCGGCGCCTCCGTTCGCGGCACGGCACGGCTTCGACGACCCGCGACAGCCCGTCGTCGGGCTCGCGTGGGAGCACGCCGTCGCCTTCGCGGCATGGCTGGAGGCGCGCCTGCCCACCGAGGCGGAATGGGAGCGTGCCGCCCGCGGCGGGCTCGACGGCGCGCGCTTTCCGTGGGGCGATGCCCGACCGGCGCACGGCGCCGACGGCCTGCCTCGCGTCGGCGCCACGCCGGCCAACGGGTTCGGCCTGACCGATCTCTCCGGTGTCTGCCACGAGTGGTGCGCGGACTGGTTCGCCGACGACTACTACGCGGTGGCGGCGCCGCGGAATCCGCGCGGCCCCGAAGCGGGCACGCGCCGCGTGAGCCGCGGCGGCGCCTGGCGCCACGCCGACCCGTGGAGCCCCGTCGCGCATCGCTCGTCGCTCCCGCCGCACCTCCAGTACTCCGACTACGGCGTGCGCCTCGTGCGGCAGGAGGGTGAGCGGTAGAATGCCCTCGATGGCGCGGGCAAAGCGCACGGTGCTGCACGAGGGAATCGTCGGAGGCGTGCTGGGCGCCGTCACCGTCGCCGCCTGGTACCTGGTCTTCGACACTCTCCGCGGCCGGCCGCTCATCACCCCCACCCTGCTCGGCGCGGCCGTGTTTTCCGGCGTCCAGGATCCGAGCACCGTCTCCGTCGCGCTCGGTCCGATCCTCGGCTACACGATCCTCCACGGCCTCGCCTTCGTCGCCTTCGGCCTCGTGGCGGCGACGCTCATCGCGATGAGCGAGCGGGAGCCGACGCTCTTCATCGCGGTCGTGATCCTCTTCGCCTGCTTCGAGATGTTCGTCCTCGGCGTCGTGGGCGCGCTGGGCCGGTCCATGGTCGGGGCCCTCGTGTGGTGGGCGATCCTCGTGGGCAACCTGCTCGCGGCCGTCGTCATGCTCACGTACTTCTTCCTCGGCCACCGGGCCCTTCCGCGCACGCTCGTCGGCGCGTGGGGCGGCGTGCTCCAGGAAGGCCTCGTGGCGGGTGTGATCGGCGCGGCCGTCGTGGCCCTCTGGTTCCTCGCCGTGGATGCGATCCGGGGCGAGCCGTTCCGCACGCCCGAGCTCCTCGGCACCGCGTTCCTCGGGCGGACGGATGCGGTCGCGGCCGTGCTCTCCTACACGGCGGTGCACGGGCTCGCCTTTCTCGCCTTCGGCGTGGGGATCGCAGCGCTCATGGCGGGCGCCGAGCGTCAGCCCGTCTTCGTGTTCTTCCTCGTCATCGTCTTCACCGCGTTCGAGATCTTCTCGTTCGGCGCGATCGTCATCGCGGCGAAGTGGGTGCTCGACGAAGTGGCGGGGTGGACGATCTTCGTGGGCAACCTGCTCGCGGCGGGAGCGATGCTGACGTACTTCTTCCGTCGCCACAAGGCACTCGCGCGGCGGCTCAACGACGCCTGGGCCGACGACGCCTGATCACGAGGAGACCCGCCGATGAAAGCCGCGATCTTTCGCAAGGTGCACCAACCGCTAACCGTCGAAGACGTGGACCTGGATGCACCGTGGGGCCGCGAGGTGCTCGTCCGCACCGTCGCGACCGGCGTGTGCCACAGCGATCTCCACATCGTCGACGGGGTCGGCCGGTACGCGCTGGATCGGCCGTTCGTCCTCGGCCACGAGGGTGCCGGCGTCGTCGAATCCGTCGGCGCCGAGGTCACGACCGTCCGGCCGGGCGATCACGTCGTCGCCTGTCTCTCCGGCTTCTGCGGAAGCTGCGCGCAATGCCTGAGCGGCCATCCGAACGTGTGTACCGGCGGCATCGTCACGCGCCCCGATGCGGCACGGCCGAGGTTGTCGCAACACGGCGACCCCTTTCGTCAGTTCGCCGGCATCGCGAGCTACGCCGAGCGCATGCTCCTCCACGAGAACTCGATCGTGAAGATCGATCCCGACATCCCGCTGGATCGCGCCGCCCTCGTGGGCTGTGGCGTGCTCACCGGCGTCGGCGCCGCGCTGCGGTCGTCAGGGATGCAGGCGGGGCAAACCGTCGCCGTGTTCGGGTGCGGGGGCGTGGGGTTGTCGATCGTCCAGGGCGCGCGCATCGGCGGGGCCCGGCAGATCATCGGCGTCGACGTATTCGACGGCAAGCTCGAGATGGCGAAGCGCGTCGGCGCCACCCACGTCGTCAACAGCGCGCAGCACGATCCCGTCGAGGCGGTGCGCGCGCTCACCGGCGGCGCGGGCGTCGATCACGCGTTCGAGGCCGTCGGGAACACCACGCTGGTGCGCCAGGCGATCGAGAGCCTCGCCATCCGCGGCACCGCCACGATCGTCGGCGTGCTCCCGCCGGATGCGATGATCGAGTTCCCGTGGATGGCGATCCGCCCGGAGTGCAAGGTGCAGACGTCGCGAATGGGGTCGAACCAATTCCGCGTCGACATCCCCCGCTATCTCGAGTTCTATCGTCAGGGACGGCTCTTGCTCGACGAGATGGTCACGCGGCGCGGGCGGCTCGACGACATCAACGAAGCGTTCCGCGCGATGAAGGCCGGCGAGGTCGCCCGGACCGTCCTCCTCTTCGACTGACGCCGCGCAGCGGGCGAGGCGGGCGGAGTGACGACGGCGCACGCGGCCCTCTGCCCCCCGAGCCGTCGTGGCGTAGTCAGCGCCCTACTATTTCCATCGCACCTGGTTGCCGCCAACCGCCTTTGGTTGGGAACGGGGCACCCGGGCCGGGTGCGCCCTCGTCACGCCGCCCGCCACGACCGCGGGACACGCGTTGGCCGGAAAGGAGGGCAATCCGACGGACCTCCGTCTATCAGAGGGGGACGATCGCGGAGAGGCGCGGTTCCGTGCCCACCACGCGCGTCACGTGGCCCTGGCCCGTGAGGTCCTCCGCCAGCACCACGTCGCCGGGCCCGACCTTCGCGATCGTGCCGTCGCCGACTTCGATCTCTGCGCGGCCCGACAGCGTGATCGAGTACTGCCGGCGCGGCGCGCAGTGCCAGCTCAGCACGTAGCCCGGCTGAAAGACGCGAAACGCGATGCCCGCCGCGTTCTGCATCGGCGTGCCCTCGCCGTACGAGCCTTCCACGTCCTTGAACGGCTTCATGTCCCACGGCACCTCGGCGAGGTGCGATTTCCCGTCGGTGCCGCTGTAGACCCGAAATAGCTTCGGCATCATCATCCCCTCCCAGACGTCATCGACCTTGCGGGCAGCCTCTCACGGTTCACCGATCATCGGCCGGACAAAACTCGGCAGCGCGAGCGGCTTGAGCCGCGCAGCGACGCCGCGGAAAACAAATGCCCGAAGGCCGAACCCTGCCGCTGATATGACTTCCACCGTCAAGCATCACGGTGACGCTTGGGATCGGGCGTGCCGTTGGGTCGTCGGGTCTCGTCCCCGATTTCGTGGACGCCGCGATGATCGACACCGCACGCGATGAGCGCGGTGGGGGGATATCGAGAT
>JBGOTH010000298.1:0-4656 GCA_041476345.1 Methylomirabilia bacterium | reverse complement strand
CGAGGACGGCGTCGACCGCATGAAGACCGACGCGGCGGACGCGCCGCTCATCGCCGTGGGCGGCGGGTCGTTCCTCGTCCCGCGCGAGCTCGCCGGCGTCTCGGAAGTCGTCAACGTGCCGCACCAGGCCGTGGCCAACGCGGTCGGTGCGGCAATCGCGCAGGTCAGCGGCGAGATCGACCAAATCTTCCAGGATCTCTCGCGCGACGACGCGATCGCGCGCGCCCGACAGCTCGCCGAGGACAAGGCCGTGGAGGCAGGTGCCGATCGTGCGACGCTGAACGTCGTCGAGGTCGAGGACCTGCCCCTCGCGTACCTGCCCGGCAACTCCCTGCGCACTCGCGTCCGCGTCGTCGGAGAGATCGCGCGGGCTGGCAATTGACCGCCGAGAAACACCTCGCGTGGAACGTCTGGGCCCTCGGCGCCGACTACGGTCTCTTCATGGTCGGGCTCGCGTTCGCGTCGTCGGCCACGGTGCTGCCGGCCTTCGCCGAATCGCTCGGCGCCTCCACCGTGTTGATCGGCGCGATTCCCGCCGTCATGACGGTGGGATGGTTCCTCCCGCCGCTCTTTGCCGCCGCCCACGCCGAGCGATTGCCGCGCAAGCTGCCGTTCATTCTCAAGTGGACGGGCTGGGAGCGCGTGTCTTTCCTCCTGCTCGCGGGCGTGGCCTTCTTCCTCGCGGATCGTGCGCCGGCGCTCTCGATGTGGCTCCTGCTCTTCCTGCTGCTCGGCATGACCGCCGTCGGCGGGTTGCTGATGCCCGCGTGGACCGATCTCATCGCGCGCACGCTGCCCCTGCGGCTGCGCGGCCGGTTCTTCGGGCTCGCGAGCCTCGCCGGCACCGCGGGCGGGCTCGGCAGCGGCGTGCTGACGGCGTGGGCGCTCGCGGCCCTGCCGTCGTCGACGGCGTACGGCGTGTGCTTCCTGGCGGCCACGCTCTTCGTCGGGCTCTCGTGGGCCGCGCTCGCGCTCGTGCGTGAGCCTCCGGCTACGACCGCGCCGGCCAGCGCCGACTTCTGGACGCATCTCGGCAGCGTGCCGGCGCTGCTGCGCGGCGACACCAACTTCTCCTGGTACCTCGTCGCGCGAGTACTGACCTTCGGGGCCGTCCTCGGCAGCGGCTTCTTCACCGTGTACGCGCTGCGCGTGCTCCACGCGCCCCCTGCCCAGGTCGGCGTCTTCACCGCGTTGTTGCTGGCAGGCCAGATGGCGGGACAGATCCTGCTCGGATGGGTCGGTGATCGCGCGGGCCACCGGCTCGTCCTCGTGATCGCCGCCGCCGCGGCGACGGCGATGAACCTGGTCGCGATCGCCGCGGGATCGCTGAGCGTCTTCTCGACGGTGTTCGCGCTGAACGGCTTCTTCAACGCGGCGATCCAGGTCTCGGCGCTGAACGTGCTGCTCGAGTTCGCGCCGACCACTCAGCAGAACCCGACGTACGTCGGCATCGAGCGGACGTTCCTGGCGCCGTTCGGGTTCGTGCTGCCGATCCTCGGCGGGCTGCTCATCGACGCGGTCGGGTACGGCTCCGTGTACTGGATCAGCGCGGCGAGCAGCGTGGCGAGCGCCGGCGTTCTCCTCTTGCTGGTCCGCGACCCACGGCACGCCTCCGCCGTCTCACCGCGCGAGGTGTCGGCGTAGGGGAAATGGGTCTCAGTGGACCCAGAGCGACGCTGGATCCAGACGCAGTCCGTCGAAAGGCGGCATATCCGCCAGATTGTCGTCGGCGAACATTTCGGGAATCTCGTAGACGCCCGCCGAAAGACGGTAGACCTCGATCACGCGCCGCTCGGGATCGACGATCCAGTAGTGCGGCACGCCGTGGCGGGTATAGAGCTGCAGCTTCCTGCTCCGGTCGATGCGCGTCGTCGATGGCGAAAGCACTTCGATCGCCAGCGTGGGGGCACTCTCGGCGCCTCGCTCCGAAAAGATCGCGAGGCGATCGTTGGCAACGAAGATGATGTCCGGCTGCACGATCGTCGTCTCGGCCAGGATGACGTCGAAGGGGGCGATGTAGACCTCGCCCAGGTTGTGCGCGGTGGCATGTGTATCCAGCGCCGTGCCGAGGCGCAAGACGACATGCTGGTGCGTCCTGCCCGGCGCCGGTGTCACGCTGAGCTCGCCGTCGAGAATCTCGTAGCGCTTGCCGTCATTCGGCAGCGCCGCGTAGTCCTGATAGGTCAACAGAACCTTCACGCTCGTCATTGTAGCCTCCGCTCGCCATTGGACGCAGAGTGCACGGCGCACGCGCCGATGTCAGCGTCCAATCTTCGATACAGGTTCTCGTCCTGCTAGACTGCACGCTAACCGCCAGGAGGACGCCATGCCCGCTGTCACCACCCGCCGCGTGCTGCTCAAGAGCCGTCCCGTCGGAGCGCCGAAGCCGAGCGACTTCGAGATCGTCGAAGCGCCGGTGCCCGCGCCCGCCGACGGCGAGATCCTCTGCCGCACGCTCTACCTCTCGCTCGATCCGTACATGCGCGGGCGCATCAGCGGCGTGAAGTCGTACGCGAAGGGCGTCGATCCCGGCGAGCTGATGGTAGGCGGGACGGTCGGCGAGGTCGTGGAGTCGAAACACCCGGGCTTCAAGGCCGGCGACTTCGTGCAGGGCTACGACGGCTGGCAGACGCACGCCGTATCGAAGGGCGCCGGCGTCCGCAAGCTCGACCCGGCGCAGGCGCCGATCTCGACCGCGCTCGGCGTCCTCGGCATGCCGGGCATGACCGCCTACGTCGGGCTCCTCGACATCGGGCAGCCGAAGCCAGGCGAGACGGTGGTCGTCTCCGCGGCATCCGGCGCCGTCGGCGCGGTCGTCGGACAGATCGCGAAGATCAAGGGCTGTCGCGTCGTCGGCATCGCGGGCGCGAAGGAGAAGTGCGCCTACGTGGTCGACGAGCTGGGCTTCGACGCGTGCGTGAACTATAAGACCGACGCGCTCGTGCCCGCGCTCTCCGCCGCCTGTCCCAAGGGCGTCGACGTCTACTTCGAGAACGTGGGCGGCGAGATCACCGAGGCCGTCGCCCAGCTCCTCAATCCGTTCGCGCGGATCCCGCTCTGCGGATTGATCGCGATGTACAACGCGACGAGCCCGGCGCCCGGGCCGAGCTGGCGCTACCTCCTCACCAACCGCGTCCTCGTGAAGGGCTTCATCGTGTCGGATCACATCAACCGCATGCCTGATTTTCTCAAGGACGTCGGCGCCTGGGTGCGCGAGGGCAAGATCAAGTACCGCGAAGACATCGTGCAGGGGCTGGAGAACGCGCCGACCGCGTTCATCGGCCTCTTGCAGGGTAAGAACTTTGGCAAGCTGATCGTGAAGCTGTGAGCTTCGAAGACCGGTACGGCCTTCCCCTGACGACGTCAAGCCGCGCGGCGGTGGACGCGTACGTCGAGGGCGCCGACCGGCTCCTCTCCGTCCAGCCCGGCGCGGACGTCTGCGTGAAGAACGCGATCGCGACGGATCCACATTTTGCCCTCGCGCACATCCTGCTCGCGCGCATGCAGCAGCTCCGCATGCAACCCGTGGAAGCGCGCGCGACGGCCGCCCACGCACGCTCGCTCCTGAACGGCGTCACCGCACGCGAGAAGGGCCACGTGGAGACGATCGCGCGTGCGATCGACGGCGACGCCGCCGGCGCGCTCGAGGCCGTGAAGAGCCACAGCACGACGTTCCGCCGCGACGCGCTCGTGCTCCAGCTCAACTTCGGCGCCTTCGGCCTGATCAGCTTCGCCGGCCGCCGCGAGCACGATGAGGAGATGTACACGTTCTTCAAGCCGTTCGTCGCCGCCTACGGTGACGACTGGTGGTTCCGCTTTGCCTGGGCCTGGGCGCACACGGAGTCCGGTCGAATCGCCGAGGGCCGCCGGCTCATGGAGCAGGCCTTTGCCCTGAACCCGAAGAACGCGAACGCCGTGCACGGGATCGCGCACACGTTCTACGAGCACGGTGACCCTGCGGGCGGCGTGAAATTCCTCGGCGAGTGGTTGCCGGGCTACGACCGCGCGGCGTCGCTGCACTGCCACCTCACCTGGCACACGGCGCTGTTCGAGCTGATCCGCGGTGACATCGCGCGCGCCCGCGCCGCGTTCGAGAACGGGATCCGCGCGAGCGTGGCCACCATGGCGCCACCGACCAACGTGCTCACCGACAGCGTCTCCCTGCTCTGGCGTCTGATGCTCGACGGCAAGCCCGTCGCTCCCGCCGAGTGGAAGGAGATCGCGGAGTTCGCGCGGCAACGGTTTCCGACGACGGCGCCGCACTTCCACGAGCTGCACTGCCTGATGGCGTGGGCGGTCGCGGGCGAGTGGGACCTTTACGAGCGGCGGCTGGCGGAGCTGCGCGATCGTGCCGCAAAGGGCACGCTCCCGCCGGGCGCCGCCGTCCCCGCGCTCGTGGAAGGGTTCGGCGCGTTCGTGCGCGGCGACTACGCGGCGGCGGCGCACGCGATCGAGCCGTTCGCCGACGACATCGTGCGCTGCGGCGGCAGCCACGCGCAGCAGGACGTATGGGACGAGACGCTGATCGCCGCGTGGATCCGCTGCGGCGAAGCGGACAAGGCGCGGCGCGCGCTGGAGCGGCGCCTCGCGCGCCGCCCGTCACCGCGTGCGGAACAGTGGCTCGCGCGCGCGACAGCCAATTGAGGACGCTCGTAT
>JBGOTH010000297.1:0-4662 GCA_041476345.1 Methylomirabilia bacterium | reverse complement strand
CGTTGATCGGCAACCAGCTCTTGAAGGTTCGTGCCGCATGCTAACGTATTAGCTCCATGTCCGTTCAGCGCACGCCGATGACGCGGCCCGGGTACGAGAAGCTCTCCGCCGAGCTCGACCGGCTCAAGCACGTGGACCGCCGCGTCATCATCAAGGCCATCGCGGAAGCGCGGGCTCACGGCGACCTCAGCGAGAACGCCGAATATCACGCCGCCCGGGAGAAGCAGAGCTTCATCGAGGGCCGCATCGGCGAGCTCGAAGTGAAGGTCGGCGCCGCCGAGGTGATCGACCCTCCGACGAGCGGCGACCGCATCACCTTCGGCTCCACCGTGTGTCTCGAAGACGACGCCGGCAAGGAAGTGCGCTACCAGATCGTCGGCTCCGACGAGACGGACCCCGCGCACGGACGGATCTCCGTCCTGTCGCCTCTCGCGCGCGTGCTCATCGGCAAACGCGTCGGCGACCACATCGCCGCGCAGCTGCCGGGCGGCAAGAAGGAGTTCGACATCATGCAGGTGAACTTTCCGTGGCCCGCGCGCTAGTCAACGGCGTCACCCTCTACTATGAAGACGTCGGCCAGGGCGTTCCGATGATCTTCGTCCACGAGTTCGCCGGCGAAGCCGCCAGCTGGGCGCCGCAGGTGCGCTTCTTCGCCCGGCGCTATCGCACGATCGCGTACAACGCGCGCGGCTATCCGCCGTCGGATGTTCCGGAGGATCCCGCCGCGTACTCGCAGGCGCAGGCCGCGGAGGACATCCGCGGGATGCTGGATGCGCTGAAGATCCCGAAGGCGCACGTGGTCGGACTCTCGATGGGCGGTTACGCGACGCTGCACTTCGGCCTCATGTATCCCGCGCGCGCTCTCTCGCTCGTGGTGGGCGGTGCAGGTTACGGCTCCAAGGCCGAGGAGCGCGAAGGCTTCAAGCGCGACTCCGCGAGCATCGTGGAACGGTTCGAGCGGGAAGGCATGGAGAAGGTGGCCGACACGTACGCGATGGGTCCGACGCGCGTGCAGTTCCAGGACAAGGACCCGGTGGGCTTCAAGGAGTTCCACGAGCTCCTGAGGAACGGCTCCGCCAAAGGGCACGCGCTGACCATGCGCGGCGTGCAGATGCAGCGGCCGTCCGTCTACGAGCTGACGGACCGTATGGCCAACCTCGAGGTGCCGACGCTGATCATGACGGGTGACGAGGACGAGCCCTGCCTCGATCCTGCCATCCACATGAAGCGCACGATTCCCACGGCGGGGCTCGTGATCATTCCGAAATCGGGACATACCATCAACCTGGAGGAGCCGGACGCGTTCAACCGGGCCGTGCTCGACTTCGTCACCGCCGTGGACGCGGGACGATGGACGCGCCGCAACCCGGCGTCGATCAGCGCGTCGGCGATCCTCCAAACGAAGAGGCCATGACACTACCGCTCGACGGTATCTCGATCATCGATCTCACGCGCGCGCGCGCCGGGCCCACCGCCGTCCGCCAGCTCGCCGACATGGGGGCGTCCGTCGTCAAGGTGGAGTCGCGCGACGATCCCGACCAGACCTTCTCGCGGCACGGGTTCGATTTCCAGAACCTGCACCGCAACAAGCGGTCGCTCACGTTGGATCTCAAGAAGCCCGAGGGCGTGGCGATTTTGAAGAAGATGGTTCCGAGCGCGGACGTGCTGATCGAGAACTATCGGCCGGACGTGAAGCGGCGGCTCGGCATCGGCTACGAGACGATGTCCGCGCTCAACCCGCGGCTGATCTACGGATCGATCTCGGGCTTCGGCCAGTCGGGACCGTATCGCGATCGTCCCGGCTACGACCAGATCGCGCAAGGGCTTGGCGGCCTGATGTCCATCACCGGGCTGCCGGGGCAGGGCCCGGTGCGTGTGGGCATTCCCATCGCCGATCTCACCTCGGGGATCTTCCTCGCGCAGGGCATTCTCGTCGCGCTCTACGAGCGCACGAAGTCCGGCAAGGGCCAGTGGGTCCACACCTCGCTGCTCGAGGCGATGGTGACCATGCTCGACTTCCAGGCCGCGCGCTGGCTGATCGGCAAGGAGATCCCGCCGCAGGCCGGCAACGACCACCCGACCGGCATTCCGACCGGCGTGTTCAAGACGTCGGACGGCCACATCAACATCGCGGCGTCCGGGCAGCAGATGTTCCGCAGGCTGTGCGATGCGCTCGCGACCCAGCCGCTGGTCGACGATCCGCGGTTCAAGACGCCGCCCGAACGCTCGAAGAACCGTCACGAGCTGACGAAGGAGCTGGAGAAGGCGACGGGCACGCGCACGAGTGCGGAGCTGGTCGAGGCGCTGAACAAGGCCGGCGTTCCGTCGGGCCCCATCCTCAACGTGAAGGAAGTGTTCGAGAACGAGCAGGTGCAGCACCTCGGTCTGGCCGTGCCGGTCAAGTCCGCGAAGCTCGGGGACCTGAAGGTCCAGCGCGTGCCGTCCACGCTGTCGCGCACGCCCGGCTCGGTCCGCATGCCGACGCCCGAGCTGGGCGAGCACAACGACGAGGTGCTGCGCGGCCTCGGCTATAGCGCCGACGAGATCGCGCGGTTGCGGAAGGAAGAAATCATTTGACCGTCATGGACGGTCAAGGTCCAGAGATCATTTAAGTATGAGCGAAGACGAGTATTCGGAATCGCTCGAGACCGAGTTCAGGAAGCTCCAGGGAGCGCTTCTGGAAGACACCGTGCGGCTGCTCGCGCCGAGCGAGCCGCTGCGTCTGACCGCGGGTCACAGCGTGGCGCGGGCCATCCAGGCCATGGTCGAGAATCGTCGCGCCGCGATCGTCATCGTCGACGACGCCGAGCGGCTCATCGGCATCTTCACCGAGCGCGACGTGCTCACCCGCGTAATTGGGGCGGGCCTCGTCGCGCGCGACACGCTCCTGCGGGACGTCATGACACCGGAGCCGGAGTCACTCAGGCCCGACGACCGCATCTGCCTGGCGATCAACCGCATGCACGCCGGCGGATTTCGAAGCCTGCCCATCGTGGATGAGGCCAGGCGGCCCAACGGGATCATCACGGTGAACGACGTGGTGCGCTGGCTGGCCGAGATCTTCCCCGAGGCGGTGTTGAACATGCGGCCCGGGGACAAGCTGAAGAACCCCGCGCAGCTCGACGCGGGATAGGCCCTCGGAGGGGGGCTTCGCCGGCTTCGCCCCCCTTCCGACGACGAAAAAAGATCGAGCCGTTCGGCTCGCTCTTTTTCATCTGCCTCCCCCAGCAACACTGTGCGCGGGCGAAGCCCGCGCTCGGAGTGGGCCGGCGTTTATCGCACGTACTTCTTGAACAGCGCGCTGGTGTCGCCCACGAGTCTGTCGATCTCGCCGTCCATTCCCATCATGGCGAAGCGCTCAGGGAAGATCAGGCGAAACGTCTTGAGAGCGCCGCCAGCGGCATCGATGGCTGATTTGAGCGTCGCAACGATCAGGGTCTGTCCGCACTCTCTTTGTGTGGGATCCGATGAATGGATAACCGGAATGATCGGCGTTCCGAGCGCGGGCTTCGCCCGCGCAATCCTCGGGGGAGGCAGCAACGAACCGGCGTTAGCCGGTGAGGAGCGTCGGAAGGGGGACGCAGTCCCCCTCCGAGTTACCGCAGTGCGTCGCGGAGCTCGCGGCTCAGGACTTCGACGGTGCCGCGGGTGCCGCCGGCGAGCTTCAGCTTCCACTCGCCCTCGGTCTCGAAGCGCCGGTCGCGCAGGCGCTCGCCCCACGGCTTGATCGCTTCGCGAATCGCGTTGAGGTCGAAGGGATCGCGGCGCAGGTCCCGGGCGCGCGCCATCACGTCGGGCGCCACGCGGATGAACGCGCGGAGAGCGGATCCCGTCTTGATCGAGTACTTCCGTCCGACCCACGCCTGCGGGAAGGTCGTCGACAGCGCCTTCATGTAGTTCAGGAAGAAACGCTTGGCGCCGGTGCGGATCTCGGAGAGCCTGGCACCGCCGCCCACCTTTTCCACCGTCTCCAGGAAATCGACGATCTCTTCCGCCAGCGGCGCCTGGCTCACGCGGCCGCGGCCCGTCCCGAGCATCTTGATCTCGCCCACGAGCGGTGAGGATTCGTCTTCGTTGAGCGAGCGGATCACGTCGTGCGCGAGCGCCTGGCTCGGATCCGGATAGAGCTTGCGGCCCGCCAGGCTGATGATGTGTGAGGGATTGAGCCGCGTGTGCTTGGCGTTGATCGTGACGAACAGCTCGACGATCTGCCGCGCGTCGAGCGAGTCGAAGAGCACCGCGGGCACCTCGATGTCGACGTTCTCGCCCTGCTGATTCAGGGCGTGCAGCGCGAGGAGGCGATGCTGGCCGTCGAGCACGCGCAACACGCCGTGCTCCTCGGGAATCTGGAGCAGGCCGAGGTCGTGGTGGCCGGCCACCGGCGTGAACGTGAAGCGCTTCTCGGACGTGATGATCACGGCGCCCGGGATGGCGGGCAGAGTTGCCGCATCCTTGCATTCCCGGTAGTACGCCGCGAGCTCGTCGATCTTCTTACGGATGACGGGGCGCTGATATGCCGCCTCGCTCTCGCCGATTCTCTTCTCGAGGCTGCCCCAATTCACCCGCGCGCGCGCGCTCGTCCTGGTCTTGCCGGGCTTGGCTTCCGGCTTTGCATCGCTGCCGGCGTACCCAAGGACCTCGAATTTCACCAGGCGGTCGATG
>JBGOTH010000296.1:0-4663 GCA_041476345.1 Methylomirabilia bacterium | reverse complement strand
CTCCGTCATCAGGGCGGTCCGTCATCGTTGCACTGCTGTCCAACGCGCGATGGCGTCGGTCGGGTTCGTGAACACGCAGCGCGCTAGGGCGGGATGCCGTGCGAGCTCGCGTGTCGTCGCGAGGAAGTTGCGGCGGAACGTTGGCTTGGCGAGATCGCCGCTGCGAAAGACCGTCGTGATGGGAGCGTCGCTGTGTTCGTCGAGCAGGCCCCTGATCAGCGGCCATACCGTCGAGGGGCTCAAGGCGAGATTGCCGGGATGGCTCGCCTTCATCAGCCACGGCGCACGATGCACCATGCGCCACACCGGCGGTGTCGTCGCGAGCGGAAACTCCCAGAGATCGTCGGGCGCGCCGGCGCCGGTTTTCGGCGTGAGATAGTTCGCGCTCGATGGGACATATGGCTCTCGCGGCGCACCGCGATAGTTGGGCAGGCGGCCGGTGGCGTGCGGATCGTCGGGGATGATCGTGTCCGGCAGTCCCGGCTCGACGGTGAAATCGTAGCGAATTCCGGACGCGCGCATCTGTTCCACCGCGTCCTGGTTCAGCCACCGGTCACCGAAGCGGCACGCCTCCGGCGCCCGGCCGAATGTCCGCTTATACGCGTCGATCGACATGTCGAGACAGACTTTCGTCCACGACGGATCATTCAGCTCGCTGTACCAGCGGTTGTGACTGTCATCCCATCGCCGGAGATGCACGTGAATGCCGGCGTAGTCGGCGCGGTCCGCAATCGCCTGCACGATCTGAGGGCATGCCTCGGCCACCCAGTCAGGGCGCCCCCACGTCTTCGCGATCTGCGGGTCGCCGCGCAGGAACCAGTTGAACTGCACGCGCGTGCCCGTCGTCGCCTCCAGCTCGCGCCGCAATGGATCGAAGTGCGCGAGCGCGTCGTTCAATCCCTGCCATCCGCCGACGACTTCGAGCTTGCCGCGCGCGTCCGGCTCGATGTCGATCAGGAAGAGAAACGGACGGCGCGTGGCGCCATTCGATGCGCCCGTCATCGCCCCCAACGGCCATGGAGCGACAGAACTTCGCCGTGAAGAAAATCCCATGTGTCTTTCAACGTGGCCGGCATTGGCATCGGAGATCTCTCAAGTCTAACTATTACTTCTACCGAACTGCTTAGCGCGTTTGGCCCCGACCTGCGTATCTGGATACACAGGCGACGTTATACAGTGGGTGTGCTCCTCGAACGGCCCCCGTGTTTGAGCGTCGCCGCACAATTCCGATCGCCAGACCTCCGAACCTATTAAAAGCTAAGGCGAAAACGCGCTCCCGCTGAAACACGGGTTCGACTTCGCTACGCCGCGACGGCTACGCCCCTGATTTTGAAAGTTAGCTCCAGTGCCCGCGAAGTACCAATCCCCTTGGGGCCACCATGCGAAGACGCACGTCGTGACGCGGGCTTCGCGCGTATTCACGCTCCGCGCGTTCATCGCGCTCGAATTCCGTTGCCGCCCTGTGTCGCCGTTGCGAAGGGTTCTCAAGGGCTCGCGAGGGCTCTCGCCGTCTGTGTCGTCTTCATGGTGAGCGGGTTGATCAAGTTGCGCAGGATTGACGGCAGGCGGAAGATCGCCGCGGTGTGTAGCCAGCAGACGGCGGTGGCGGCACGATGATCGTACGCGCTGGGCCCCCAGTGGTCCTGGCCGTGGGCCTGATCTCAGCGAGCTCATCGCGCTTGAGACGGAAGAGCCACCAATGTCCGTGCCGGCTCTGCGGTTGGTAGCACGACCGTGAACCCAGCACGAACGATGCGCGCTGCGCGTGCCGGTCTGTCCTTGCTCGTCGTATTCACATTGACCGGGTGCGCAACGCTGGCCCCGCCCGCACCGCTTCCCGACCCGATCGCGTCGGCGCCGACGCCCGATACGGGCAGCGAACTGTCGCGCCGTCTCGTCGGGCGATGGGAAGGCACCGTCGATCTCACGTTCCCTGACGCGATGCTGCTCGTTCACTCGGTGCGCCTCGTCGAAGGGCGATGGGCCGTCGAGGCCGAATACGGAACGACCGGCGTGTTCCTGGCGGAGGTTCCCGCGACCGCCGCCGTGACCGGCGATTCGGTCGCGCTCACGTTCAGCGTCGGTCTTCCCGGTCAGCCCGCGGCCGCCGTCGCTCTGCGCCTCACACGCGAAGACGAGCTTCGCGGCTCGCTCCGATTCGCGACCGATGCACGCGATCGTCCGCTCACTCTGCGTCGGCTGGCGTCGACACGCGGCGTGCCGCCGGTACGCCCCTCGACGGCGGTGGAGCGCGTGAGCCAAACCGCACAGGTCGTGCCGCCGTCTCCGCAGTCCACGGCGGCGCCGCCCAGCAGCCCGGTCGCGCCGCCGATTATTGCGTCGAGCGTGGCCGATCTCGCGGCGGCGCTGCCGGGCCTCCTCGTCGGACGCTGGGAAGGCTCGCTCGACTTCACGGTGTCGGCGCGACTACTGGTGATCGACGAGGTGAGGCGCGAGAGCGCGAAGTGGAACGTGCAGGCACGCTTCGGCGTGGCCGATGCGGACTTGACGCCGGTGGCCGTGGTCATCGACACGACCGATGACCGGATCGTCCTGCGGTTCGTCACCTCGCTCGCGTCGCGCATCGTTCTGACGCTTCACGGGGACGCGGCGTTGCGAGGCACGATGAAGCTTGCCTTCGAGGCCCGTGAGAGGCGGATGGAGCTGCGCCGCATCACGTCCGAAGACCGCGAGCCGCTGGTCGTCGCGTTCCGCAGCCCAATCGATACGGCACGGGTCGGTGACGCGGCCAGCGTCGTGGCGGCTATCGTGACCGGCGGCAAGGGCGTGGCGCGCGTGAACGTCACGCTGAACGGCGCGCCGGTTCACGAGCAGAACGAGTCGGCCGCGCCGCGCTCCCTCGTCGTCAGCGTTCCGGTGACACTTCGTGAGGGGCCGAACGTCGTTGTCGTCACGGCGAGCGGGCCGGACGGTGCCGTGAAGCAAGAGGTTCGCACCATCTTTTACGACCGGAAGGTGGTTGTGATACCGACACCGCCGACTCCGTCGCCCACGACGGGGGAGCGCTGGGCCGTCGTCATCGGGATAGGCTCGTACGATGCCAAGTCGGTGCCCCGGCTGCGCTACGCGGTGCCCGACGCCGACGCCGTCTACCGGACGTTGATCGACGTCGCCGGCTTCAGGCGAGACCACGTGGTGCTGCTGACCGACACGACCGAGCGCAAGCCCACGCTGCGCAACCTGCGGCAGGTGCTCGGTACGTTCCTCGCTCGATCGCCGCGCAAGGAAGACACGGTCCTGATCTTCTTCGCCGGCCACGGCGCCCCCGAAGTCGATCCCCGCGGCGTCGAGCGAGACGGCCTCGCGAAGTATTTGATCCCGGCCGATGCGGATCCCGACGATCTCTACTCGACGGCGCTCCCCATGGACGAGATCCGGACGATCTTCGAACGCATCGAGGCCGAGCGAGTGATCATGTTCCTCGACACGTGCTATAGCGGCGCCGCCGGCGGGCGGACCTTCGCCACGAAAGGCATCCGGGCGGGCAGTGTGGACGACGCCTTCCTGGATCGGCTGGCGCGGAGCAAGGGACGCGCGATCATCACCGCGTCCCGCCCGGGCGAGGTATCGCTGGAGCTCGCCGAGCTGGGCCACGGGATTTTCACCCACTACCTCGTCCAGGGCCTCGCGGGCGCCGCCGATGCGAACGGTGATGGCGTCGTGTCGCTCCACGAGCTGTACGAGTACGTCGCGCAGCAGGTGACGCTCAAGTCCCGCGCGGTGGGTGGCAACCAGCATCCGATAATGAAGGGTGAGCTGGACGGGGTGCTTCCCCTCGTACGGCTTCGGAAATGATCCCGCATGCGCTGGCCGGGATCGTGCTGATCCTGCTGGCGCTGACGATGGCGCCACCCGCGCGGGCGCAGACTCAGACGCCCACCGAGCAGTTCAGCGCGTATACGGACCAGATTCTCAAGGTCCTGCGGGACACGTCGCTTCGCGAGATCGACTCTCCGGAAAAGTTGCAGGCGGCGGTCCGCAAGACGGCCATCCGAATGTTCGGAGTGACGGAGGCTGCTCGCGCCGCGCTCGGCGCGCACTGGGAAGCCCGGACACCCGCCGAGCAGGACGACTTTACCGATCTCTTGGCCGACTTCCTCGAGGCCGCGTACATCGTTCAGCTGCAGAAGCAGGGCAGTCTCAAGTTGCGTTACATGGGCGAGACCATCGACGACGATCGTGCCGCGGTGCGGCTGAAGGTCCTCGCGCAACGTGACGCTGACGTGGACATCGAGGCGCGACTGGTGCGCCGCGCCGAGCGGTGGCTCATCGCCGACGTGCTTATTGCCGGCGTGAGCGTCGTCGAAAACTACCGTGCGCAGTTCGACCGGATCATTCGCCGTTCAGGCTACGCCGAGCTGGTGCGCCAGCTCCAGGCGCGTCGCGACGCACTGTCGAAGGTCGGAGGCACACCACGATGAGAGCGTAGGCGACAAAAAGGCCATATCGTGCGTCCGGGTCCAAAGGGCGTCGAATCCCGTTGCGGCTACCAGTCGAATCTCGCGAGCGTGTTTCGCTCCGTGCCTACGCGATCACCGACGTGCGGCCGCCGCGGAGTCCAGGTCACGAGTCGGCTCGGCTTCGCGCCGCGTTCCATTGCGCTCGAGCCGATCGAGGACGAACTCGGTGTGCCGGCTGAAAT
>JBGOTH010000295.1:0-4675 GCA_041476345.1 Methylomirabilia bacterium | reverse complement strand
GTGCGCACGGGCGAGATCATCACCGACCAGCTCAAGAAGGTCGGCGTGAACGTGAAGATCGAGCAGATCGAGTGGAGCAACTGGATCTCGCGCGTGTGGCGCGAGGCGGACTACGACCTCACGATCATCGGCCACGCCGAGTCGTGGGACATCGCGAACTACGCGAACGCGAAATACTACTTCCGGTACGACTCGAAGAAGTTCCAGGACCTCTTCCAGAAATCCGAGACCACGCTCGAGGACAAGGCCCGGCGCGAGCAATACGTGCAGTTGCAGAAGATGCTCGTCGAGGATGCGCCCGCGGTGTGGCTCTACATGCACCCGCGCCTGGTGGTGGCGAAGAAGGGCATCGTGGGGATCTGGAAGGATCTGCCGGTGCCGTCGGCGGATCTCTCCGAAGTGTCGCTGGCGAAATAGATAGACGGCCATGGGCCGTCATTGAAGCGGTACCTGGTGCGGAGGGTCGCGGCGCTCGTCGCGACCCTCCTGTTCGTCTCCGTCCTGGTCTTCGTCGTCATCCGCGTGCTTCCCGGCGATCCCGCGCTCCTGATCATGGGCACGGAGGGCAGCCCCGAAGTGACGGAGCGCCTCCGCGAATCCCTCGGTCTGAACCGTCCGGTCCCCGTGCAGTACGCCGACTGGCTGAGCCGCGCGATGCGCGGAGATCTCGGCGTGTCGATCCAGTACGACGTGCCCGTCGGACGTCTGATCGTGAGCCGCCTGCCCGTCACGCTGCCGCTCACGGGCCTCGCCGCGCTCTTCATGATCGCGCTCGCGGTGCCGCTCGGCCTTTATGCGGCCACGCGTCACCGGCGGGCCGGGGACTACCTCGCGATGGTCGTCTCCCAGCTCGGCCTCGCCGTGCCGTCCTTCTGGGCCGGGCTCCTCCTGATCCTCCTGTTCTCCGTGCGCCTCGGCTGGGTGCAGTCCGGTGGATTCACGGAGTGGTCGGAGGGCCTGTGGCCGGCGCTGCGCTCGCTCCTGCTGCCGGCGCTCGCGCTCGGCCTTTTTCAGACGGCCGTGCTCGTGCGCGCGACCCGCTCGGCCGTCCTCGACGTCCTCGGCGAGGAGTTCGTCCGCACCGCGCGGGCGAAGGGCGTGCCCGAGCCGTGGGTGATCGTGAAGCACGCGCTGCGCAACGCCATGATCCCGATCGTCACCGTCGCCGGCATCCAGCTCGGCCAGCTCATGGCGGGCAGCATCATCCTCGAGTCGGTCTTCGCGCTGCCGGGGTTGGGCCGCCTGGCTCTCGGCGCCATCACGGCGCGCGACCTGCCCGTGGTGCAGGGCGTGACGCTCTTCGTCGCGTCATCCATCGTCGTGATCAACTTCCTCGTCGACCTCGCCTACGTCGTGCTCGACCCGCGGATCCGCTACACGTGAGACGTCACGCGCTTCGACACGTCACCTTCACCCTCGGGGCCGGCATCACCACCCTGCTGCTCGCGACGGCGCTGCTCAGCCTCGTGTGGACGCCGTCGGATCCGCTCGCGATGTCGATCGCGGGGCGTCTCGTCGGCCCCACCGCCGCGCATCCGTTCGGGACCGACCAGTACGGCCGTGACCTGCTCTCGCGCGTCATGGACGGGGCCCGCACGTCGATCGCGGTCGGGGTCATCGCGGTGGGGATCGGGGCGTCCATCGGCATCTTCATCGGCATGCTGAGCGGGTACGTCGGCGGGTGGTGCGACGAGACGTTCATGCGCTTCATCGACGCGGTGCAGGGGTTTCCCGCCATCCTCTCCGCGTTGCTGTTCACGGCCGTCTTCGGGCCCGGGATCGTCGTGAGCATGATCGCGGTCGGCATCGCGTTCGTGCCGGCCTTCGCGCGGCTCACGCGCGGAAGCTTTCTCGAATTGCGCGGCCGCGAGTTCGTGGTGGCGGCGCAGGCTCTGGGGGCCCGCGATCGCCGGCTCGTCGTCCGCCACATCCTGCCGAACACGCTGGCGCCGCTCATCGTGCAGGCGACCACGAGCTTTCCCGTCGCGATCCTCGCCGAGGCGGGGCTCGCGTACCTGGGGCTCGGCACCCAGCCGCCGCATCCGTCGTGGGGGCTCATGCTGAAGGACGCGCAGAATTTCCTGTCGATGAGCCCGGGCTACGCGCTCTTCCCCGGGGGAGCGATCGCGCTCACCGTGCTCGGGCTGAACCTCGTGGGCGACGGCCTGCGCGACATCCTCGATCCGAAAACCGCCTGAGTTCATTGACTTTCAGGGCGGCGAAACCGTATCGTTACGTCGGCCTCGGCGCGGCCGGCCTATAGCGCCTCGGAGAGACGACGAATGAAGGTCTTCAGCGGTACCTTCACCCTGGCGGGAGAAGAGCAGACCGAGGTCCTTGACGTCACCAAGCAGGTCCGCGAAGTGCTTCAGCAGTTCCCCGTGTCCACCGGGATCGCCCTGGTGAACACCTTGCATACGACCTGCGCGCTGTTCGTGAACGAGTTCCAGAGTGCTTTGGTGGACGACATCCGCTCCCTGGCGGAGCGGCTCGTTCCCGAGCGCGGCGGCTTCCGCCACGACGATCCTCGCTTCTCGGACTGCGAGCGTGGCAACGCGCATGCCCATCTCCGCACCGCCCTCTTCGGGCGCAGCATCACGGTCGGCGTTGCGAACGGCGAGCTGGCGCTCGGCCGGTTCCAGTCGATCATCTTCGCGGAGTTCGACGGTCCCCGTCAACGTGAGATCACCGTCCATGTCATCGGTGAGTGACCTCGAGCCGACGCCCACGACGCCGATTTCTGTGAAGTAGGCCGGCATCACCGTGTTGCGGATCCTCATCACCGGCATTACCGGTTTCGTCGGCAGCCACCTGGCGGAGTACGCTCTCGGGCTCGGCGCAGAGGTCTACGGCTCCAGCCGCTGGCGCAGCAAGACCGAGAACATCGAGCACATCCGCGACCGGATCAATCTCATCGAATCCGATCTGCGCGACCTCTCGTCCGTCCAGCACCTCCTGGAGATCGCTGTGCCCGACTACATCGTCCACCTCGCCGCCCAGAGCTTCGTGGCGGCGTCGTGGCACACGCCGGCGGAGACGCTCTACACGAACACGGTGAGCCAGGTGAACCTGCTCGAGGCGATGCGGTCGCGGAAGGACAAGGCGCCGCGGTTCCTCGCCATCGGCTCCAGCGAGGAATACGGCCTCGTGTACGACGACGAGCTGCCGATCCGGGAGACGAATCCGCTGCGGCCGCTCTCGCCGTACGCCGTGAGCAAGGTCACGCAGGACCTGATGGGCTACCAGTACTTCCAGAGCTACGGCTTGCCCATCGTGCGCACGCGTGCGTTCAATCACGAGGGCCCGCGACGCGGTGACGTCTTCGTCACGTCGAACTTCGCCCGCCAGGTCGCCGAGATCGAGGCGGGCAAGCGCCCGCCGGTGATGAACGTCGGCAATCTCAAGGCGCGCCGCGACTACACGGACGTGCGTGACATCGTGCGCGGCTACTGGCGGCTCCTCGAGGACGGACAGCCGGGCGACGTCTACAACCTCTGCTCGGGCAAGGCGTGGAGCATCCAGGAAGTCCTCGACTTCATGCTCACGCACAGCACGGTGCGCTCGATCAAGGTGCAGGAAGATCCCAGCCGCTTGCGGCCGTCGGACGTTCCCGTCCTCATCGGCGATGCCACCAAGGTCGAGACCGCGGTGGGCTGGCGGCCGACGATCCCGTTCGAGCAGACGCTCGCCGACACCCTCGAGTACTGGCGCCGGCGGGTCAGCGAGGGCTGAGCGGCCGCTCCGCCACGGCGATCACGTTCGCCGTGTAGATGCCTCCCATCGCGTCGCCGTTCGCGGCGAGCATCCACCCCCGAACGAGCGGTCGCAGGACGCCTTTCCACAACGCGCGCCGCACGAGACCCGCCGGGCCGCGCCCGTGCGGCGCCGCTTCCCGGAAGACACGCGGTGCCAGTCCCGCCGTGCGAAAGAGCTGCGTGAGGCTTCCCACCGTGAAGGCGCGCACGTGCGTGAGATCCGCGTCGCGAAGCGGGCTCAGCGGCGCGAGGGCGTTGGGCGCGTGGACGATGAAGATACCGCCGGGCCGCAGCGCCTCGCGGGCGGCGCGCGCGAGGCGGACGAGGGTGTCGTTGTCGAGATGCTCGAGCACGTCGAGCGCCAGGATGCAGTCGAGCGCCTCGGGTCGCGCCTCGAGCCAGCTCCCGGCGTCCCCGCGCGTGACGTTGGCGAGGCGCAGCCGGTCGCGCGCGTACGCCACCTGCTCTTCGCTGACGTCGACGCCCGCGCAGTGCGTGTACCCGAGCTCGGCCAGCGTCGCGAGGTAGCGGCCCCACCCGCAGCCGACCTCGGCGATGACGGCCGCGCGGTCCGCGGGCAGGAGCGGGGCCACGTGTGCCAGGAAGTAGCGCCGGCTCCACGCGAGCAGCGCCCGCACGTCCGTGCCGTCCGTGAGCGCCGTCGTGGATGTGTAGTGCCGATAGAGGTCTGCGTCGGTCACAGGGGTACGATACGCTGACGGAATGGCCTTCCGCGCCACCTTCCTCGCCGTCGTCGGCGTGACCCTCGCCGGCCACCTCGGCGCCCTCGGGTTCGAGATGGCGGCGGCCGCGCGCTTCGGAACCGGGCGTGAGGCGGACGCGCTCGCATTCGCGCTCATCGTGACGGTGACGTTGGCCGGTGAGCTCACGGGCTGGGTGTCGACGATCTTCCTTCCGCT
>JBGOTH010000294.1:0-4697 GCA_041476345.1 Methylomirabilia bacterium | reverse complement strand
CGCTCGAAGCCGTAGTTCCGGCGGGGGCTCAGCGGCGTCTCAGATGCGAGGTCGAGCGGCGACCCGGCTTGGCGGCGATCGTGGTGTCCTTGATGTTGAGCGATTTCATCCGCCCGGTCCCTTCTGAGACTGCGGCCGAGATGGTGGGGTAGCGGGTGCGCGATTCTTCGACGACGTCGCCGGCGTTGTTGATGATGCGCCACGTCCAATCGGGGCGGTGGGGCGTGGAGTATGCGATCACGTGCATCGAACGCTCCTGGTCAAATGCTTCTCATGCGGTGAACAGCCAGGGGCGGGACGGCCGCGAAGCCGTCCCGCCCATGTCTCTGATCGACTACCAGCGGCGCGAACCGCCGCCGCCACCGCCACCGCCGTAACCGCCACCGCCACCGCGACCGCCGCCGCCGCCGAAGCCGCCACCACCACCGGGTCGACGCCCGCCGCCGCCGCCCGAGCCGCCTTCCTTGGCCTTCTCGACCTGCAGCCGACGGCCGTCGATCTCCTGGCCGTTGAACTTCGAAATGGCCTGTTCGGCCTCTTCGTTCGAGCTCATCTCCACGAAGCCAAAGCCACGGGAACGGCCCGTGTCGCGATCGGTCACCACGGTGGCCGAATCGACCTGGCCGCACTCCGCGAACAGCTCGCGCAGGCGCTCGTTAGACGTTGCGAAATTTAGACCGCCGACGAATAGCTTGTGCGCCATGTGGCGCCTCCTTGATTAGTACTCTTCCGCCCTATTTCCTGATACACGCCCCAGAACGCGGAAGAAGAACCGGAGACGCGGTCTAGTGAGGATGATCGCTCGCACTGAATCGACTACCGTCCCAGACGAAAGAAAGTCTACACGGGGGCGGACTTGCGCGCAAGCATTCGCAGGCGGGTGATATCCTTCGGTCGTGACGATCGAGGACGTCGTCCTGCGGCATGACAGGCGCGGGGTTGCTGGGCTTCGGTCGCACGTGCCAGCCGACTTTTGCCACGAGGCCGCCGGGCTGCTCGCGGATCGCGCCGGGCCGGTCCTGATCACCACCGGGTTTTACATTCTGAAGACGGGCACGCCGGAAACCGACGGGCCTCCGGGCGCCGTTGCGATCGGCCGGGCGCTCGAACGGCTCGGTCGGCGTGTGCTCCACGTGACCGATCCGGTGTCGGCTGCGCTGATGATGGGGCTCACGGGCCCGGACCAGGTTCTGATCTTTCCAGTGGTGGACGAGGCGGCCAGCCGCACCCATGCAAGGGAGCTTCTCGACCGCCATCGTCCGGCGCTCCTCATCTCGATCGAGCGCTGCGGGCGCACCGCGGCCGGCCGCTACCTGAACATGCGCGGCCTCGACGTCTCCGCCGACACCGCGCAGGTCGACTTCCTGTTCGACGGGTCCACCCCGAGCGTGGGCGTCGGGGACGGAGGGAACGAGATCGGGATGGGCAACGTCGCCGACGCGGTCGCCGCGTCCGGCACGCTCGTGTCCGATCCGTGCGTCACGCGCGTGGACAAGCTCGTGATCGCGAGCGTCTCGAACTGGGGCGGCTACGGTCTCGTCGCGGCGCTCTCGTCGATCGTCGGCCGCGACCTCCTGCCGACCGTGGACGAGGAGCGCCGGCTCGTCGAGCGCACGGCCGCCCTCGGCGCCGTCGACGGCACCACGGGCGAAGCCGACGGCAAGGTCGACGGGTTCCTTCCCGAGGTCACGGCCGAGATCCTCACGGATCTTCGAACGCTGGTCACCGCGTGAGCCGCTTCGACGAGCTTCGCGCCCGGCATCGTCGTTTCACCTACGAAGATTATGGTGTGGAGCGCGTCGGCGACGATCTGCGCTTCACCTTCAGCTTCACGATGGCGCCCGACATCGCCTTCGCTCCGACCACGACGCTGCGCTCGGTGAATCAGGCGCGCCTCGCGGCGCTCCCGCGCGAGGCGATCGACGGGCTCGCGTTCCACCTCGGCCTCGTCGAGCTCCTCAGCTACTGGAAGACGGCGTGCGCGCCGGAGATCGTGATCAAGGCCGGTGCCCTGGATACGGAGCAGGTCGAGTGGTGGCGCGACCTGATCCTCCACGGCATGCGCGAGTTCTTCTTCGTCAACGGCATCGACTTCCGTCGTGACGATCTCTTCACGCTGGTGGCCTCGACGCGGGCCGGGCGGCCGACCGCGGGCTTCGACGGCGGTCTCCCCGCCGCCGAGGATCTCGTGCTCGTGAGCGGCGGCAAGGACTCCGCGTTCACGCTCGAGTTCCTCCGCGAATCCGGCCACCGCGTGCGCGCGCTCTTCCTCAATGCCTCACCGGCCGCGCGCGCCGTGGCGCGCGTGGCGGGTGCGGCGCGGTCGGTGGCCGTCGACCGGACGCTCGACCCCGCGCTGCTCGAGCTGAACCGGCAGGGTTACCTGAACGGCCACACACCCTTCTCGGCGTACCTCGCGTTCCTCGGCGCGGCGTGCGCGGTCGTCCACGGCCACCGCACCGTGATCGTCTCGAACGAGCGGAGCTGCGACGAGCCGGCCGCGCACTATCTCGGCGCCGACGTGATCCATCAGTACTCGAAGACCTATCGGTTCGAGGCGCGCGTCGCGGACTACGTGCGCCGTCACCTGGCCGCGGACGCCAGGTTTTGGAGCCTCCTGCGTCCGCTCTACGAGCTCCAGGTCGTCAAGCTGTTCAGCGCGTATCCCCGGCAGTTCCCCGTGTTCCGGAGCTGCAACCGCGGCTCGAAGCAAAACGCGTGGTGCGGTACTTGCGCGAAGTGCCTGTCGATCTTCGTGGCACTCTATCCGTTCGTGTCGGAGGCCGAGATCCGCGACATCTTCGGCGGCGATCTCTTCGCGCGCGCCGACCTCGTCCCTCTCGCGCGGTCCTTGGCCGGCCTCACCGAGACACGCCCGCTCGAATGCGTGGGCGCGATCGACGAAACGCTCGCGGCATTTCATCTGAGCCTCGAGAAGGCGCGGGCGGGCGGCCGGCCGCTGCTGCCGGTGCTCGCGTGGTTCGCGGACGAGGTGGCGCCGCGGCATCCCGAGCTCCCCGCGACGGCGGCGCGCATCGTCGGGGACTGGAGCGATCGTCACGGAGTGCCCGGCGAGTACGCCGACGCGCTTCGCGCCCGGCTCGCCCGCGCGTGAGCGTCACGCTCGACGACCTCGGGCGACGATCGGTCGTCATCGTCGGGTTCGGGGTCGAGGGCCGCGACGTCTACCGATTCCTTCGCGATCGATTTCCCGGGAAGGCGCTCGCGATCGCCGAGGCGCGCCCGCTGGACGACGCGGCCCGGGTGCTGATCGCCGGCGATCGTCACGTCACGCTCCACGTCGGCTCCGATCATCTCGACCGCGTCCCAGACTACGAGGTGGCGTTTCGCTCGCCGGGGATTCCGCTCCGGCACCCGGCGCTCGGCAAAGCGCGAGAGCGCGGGACACAGCTCACGTCCGAGACGGCGCTCTTTCTCGCGTTGTGCGAGCGGCCGGTGATCGGCGTGACGGGCACCAAGGGCAAGAGCACGACCAGCGCCTTGATCCACGCGATCCTGAGCGCGGCCGGCCGCGATGCGCACCTGGTCGGCAACATCGGCGCGGACCTCGGGGGTGACTCGCCGCTGCTGACGCTCGCCCGGGCGGGTGCGCGCGCGGTCTTCGTGGACGAGCTCTCGAGCTTCCAGCTCGAAGGCCTGTCCCGGAGCCCCGACATCGCCGTGCTGCTCGACGTCGTGCCCGAACATCTCGATCATCACGGCCGCTTCGAGGCGTACCTCGACGCCAAGGAGAACATCACGCGCCATCAGCAGCCGCGCGACTGGCTCGTGTACGACGCGGTCTCCGCGCCCGCCTCGTCCGTCGCCGCGCGCACGCGCGCCCAGCTCATGCCGTGCCGCGTGGACGGCCCCGTCGCGGGCGGCTGCTTCGTCGAGGAACTCCATCAGGTCGTGTTCGCCGCCGCCGGCGGGCGCGAGAACATCATCGACGTGGGCGACGTCGCACGCGTGCTGCCCGGCCGCTTCAACTTGAGGAACGTGCTGCCCGCGGTGGCGGTGGCACGCATCCTGTCGATCGAGCCCGCGGCCGTCGCGCGCGGCATCGCCGGCTTCCGGCCGCTGCGCGACCGGTTCGAAAACGTGGGGACGTTCCGCGGCAGGACGTTTTACAACGCGGCCATCGCGACGGTGCCCGAGGCGACGATCGCGCATCTCGCGACGCTCGCGCCGAGGGTGGGGAGCGTGATCCTCGGCGGTGTCGATCGCGGCGTCGACTACCGCGCGCTCGCGCGGCGGTTGCTCGACGACGGCGTCCCCGTGGTGATCCTGTTCCCCGACACCGGCGCGCGCGTGTGGGATGCCCTCGCGACGCAGGCGGGCGCGCAGGCGCTTCCGCGTCGCATCGACGTGACGGATATGGAATCAGCCGTGCATGCGGCGTACGCGCTCACGCCGGCGGGATCGATCTGCCTGCACTCGCCGGCGGCGCCGAGCCGCGGCGGATTGTTCAAGGACTATGCGGAGCGCGGGGCTCAGTTCCGCGCGTGGGTCACGCGGCTCGGCGCTCCGGGCTACTCGTAGAGGTGGCAGGCGGCGTGGACGGCGTCGATCTGGCGCAGCTTGGGTTCTTCGCTCCGGCAGCGGTCCATCACGCTCGGGCAGCGCGGGTGGAAGTGGCACCCCGACGGCGGCGACAGCGGGCTCGGCACTTCTCCGGTGAGCACGATATCCTCGCG
>JBGOTH010000293.1:0-4720 GCA_041476345.1 Methylomirabilia bacterium | reverse complement strand
GACTCCATCGAGTACAAGCTGCGCCGCGACGCGCGTCAGCGCGTCTAGCCTGGATTATTCATGAGCGGGGCTGGAGGTGTGCCGCCTCCTCGCTGAGGTGAGGGCGGTGGGCCGGGGTAGACGGCCTCCTGTCCTCGCCGAGGCGGCTGCGGATGTCGCCGGCACACTCCCGGGCCCGCTCATGAATAATCCAGGCTAGACGCGCCGGCGCTCGTCGCGGCGCAGCTTGTACTCGATGGAGTCGACGAGCGCCTGCCATGACGCCTCGATGATGTTCTCGGCGACGCCGACCGTGCCCCACGTCTCCTCGCCGTCGCCGGAGGTGATCAGCACGCGCGTCTTGGCGCCGGTGCCCGCGGACTCGTCGAGGATGCGGACCTTGTAGTCGAGGAGCTTCATCGTCTTGAGGTTCGGATAGAACTCCTCGAGCGCCTTGCGGAGCGCGTGGTCGAGCGCGTTGACGGGGCCGTTGCCCGCCGCGGCGGTGTGCTCGAGCATCCCCTTCACGCGCACGCGCACCGTCGCTTCGGCGACGGGCTCGCCGGCGGCGCTCTCTTCCTCCACGATCACGCGGTACGCGACCAGGTCGAACCACGCCTGATGGCGCCCGAGCGCGCGCTCGATCAGAAGCTCGAACGACGCTTCCGCCCCTTCGAACAGGAAGCCCTGGTCCTCCAATTCCTTCAGTCGCTCGAGGATGCGGCGCGAGTCCGGCGTCTCCGTGTCGAGATCGATCCCGAACTCCTTCGCCTTCCAGAGGATGTTCGACTTGCCGGAGAGCTCGGACACGAGGACGCGGCGATGGTTGCCGATCGCGTCGGGATCGACGTGCTCGTACGTCTCCGGGTGCTTCTGCACGGCGGAGACGTGCATGCCGCCCTTGTGAGCGAACGCGGAGTCGCCGACGTACGGCTGCGACGTCCACGGCTTGCGGTTCGCGAGCTCGGAGACGAAGCGGGACACGTCGCGCAGCTCGCGCAAGTTCGGTTCCGGGATGCAGTCGAGCTTGAGCTTCAGCACGAGCGACGGGATCACGGAGACGAGGTTGGCGTTGCCACACCGTTCCCCGTAGCCGTTCATCGTGCCTTGAACCTGCTCGCACCCTTCCACGACCGCGGCGAGTGAGTTCGCCACCGCGCACTCCGCGTCGTTGTGCACGTGGATGCCGAGCCGCGCCGTGACGTGCCGCTTCACCGCGCGAATGATCTCCACGAGATCGCCCGGCAGCGTGCCGCCGTTGGTGTCGCAGAGGACGAGCCACTGCGCGCCGGCGTCCGCCGCCGCCGTCAGCGTGGCGAGCGCGTAGTCGCGGTTGGCGCGGAAGCCGTCGAAGAAGTGCTCGGCGTCGAACAGCACTTCCTCCATCCGCGGGCGAAGGTACGTGATGGTGTCCGCGATCATCGCGAGGTTCTCGGGGAGCGTCGTCTCGAGCGCGTCGGTCACGTGGAAGTCCCACGACTTGCCGACGATGGTCGCCACCGGCGCGCCGGCGTCGACGAGCGCCTGCATGTTGGCGTCGCCCTCGGCCCGGCCGCCCGCGCGTCTCGTCATGGAGAACGCGGCCAGCTTCGCGTGCTTCAAGGTGACGTCCTGCATGCGGCGGAAGAAGCGCAGGTCTTTCGGGTTCGAGCCCGGCCAGCCGCCCTCGATGTAGTGGATGCCGAGCGCGTCGAGCCGGCTCGCGAGCCGGACCTTGTCCTCCGACGAGAACGACACGCCCTCACCCTGCGTGCCGTCGCGCAGTGTCGTGTCGTAGATCTTGATCGACCGGCTCATGCTGATTCCTCGGCGTCGCGCTTCTCCAGGATTTTCCCGGTCGCGCGGCCCTTGTCGGGGGTCGGGTCCTTCACGAGCCCGTACGCCTCGCGGCCTTCGTGACCCTCGGGCAGGTATTCGGTGATGGGGACGCCTTCCGGCGTCACGAAGAGCAGGCAGTGGCAATATTTCCACTTCTGCATCTCGTCACACGCGCAGATCCACCGGCGGTTCTTCGCCTCGGCGGCGGCATCCGGATAGAAGTTGCACGGACAGAGCGGACGACCGACCGTGTCGATGTGATGCGCCAGTCCGTGCACGACCGCCTCCGTCACGCTCCGGTCGGGATGGAGCGACGTTCCGGATTTCGCGGCGTACTTCTCCGCGTACTTCCACATCTTGTCGATGTTTGCCTGCGACGCCGTCGGCATCGTCACGCGTCACCTCCCCCAAACCCTATCTCAGCCGTTGAGCGCGCTGATGGCCTCGTCGATCTTGGTCGGGTTGAACCCCGTGAGCTTCCGCTCGCCGATGAGGAGGACGGGCAGCGAGAGCAGGCCGAGCTCCATGAGCTCCTGGCG
Organism: Methylomirabilia bacterium; assembly: GCA_041476345.1. Taxonomy (GTDB): domain Bacteria; phylum Methylomirabilota; class Methylomirabilia; order Rokubacteriales; family CSP1-6; genus VGLJ01. The sequence goes on along the minus strand of JBGOTH010000293.1, from coordinate 2,384 downwards.
CGCCGCCGGATCCTTCCCCACGTTCTTCTCGGTGAACGCCACACCCTTTTGCGATAGATACTCTACCGCGCGATGGCAGGGTCCTCAGCCGATGTTGGTGTAGACCGTGATGCCTCCGGCCATGTCGTCGTCCTCCCTGTGGTTGAGATGCGCGGCGGGGCCTAAACGGCTCCGTCCGCATGCAGCGTCGCGATCTGCGCCGGCTTCATCTTCAGGAGTGATCTGAGGACCTGATCCGTGTGCTGCCCGAGGGTGGGCGGCGGCGTCTTCACCGCGCCCGGCGTCGCGTGCAGCTTGATCGGCACGCCGAACACCGTGATGCCGCCGGCCTTGGGATGCTCGAGACGCTGGATCATGCCGCGCGCCTTCAGGTGCTCGCTCTCGCACACCTCGGGCACCGTGCGGATGCGCCCGGCCGGCACGCCCGCCGCCTCGAGCCGCTTCATCCATTCATCCGCGGTGCGCTCGCCGAGGATCTCGTTGAGCAGCGGCACGAGCGTCGCGCGGTTCTCGACCCGCGCGGTCTCGGTGGCGAAGCGCACGTCTTTGATCAGGTCCGTGCGCGCCAGCGCCGTGCAGCAGCGCTCCCAGAGCGAGTTGTTCGCGACGCCGAGGGTCAGGTACGCATCCGCGGCCTTGAAGACTTCGTACGGCACGATCGACGGGTGCGCGTTGCCGCGGCGGCCGGGCTTCTGCCCCGTGCCCCAATAGATGCCGGCCTGGTACGTGAGCAGCGCCGCCATGGCATCCAGCATTCCGAGCTCGACCTTCTGACCGTGCTTGGTCTTCGCGCGGGCGAGCAGCGCGAGCGACACGCCGTGGGCGGCCGACATCCCCGCCACGAGGTCGGCGATCGACGTGCCCATCTTCACCGGCGGCCCGTCGGCGAAGCCGGTGATGTCCATGACGCCGCTCTCCGCCTGCACGACGAGGTCGTAGCCGGCGCGGCCCGCGTCCGGGCCCGATTCGCCGAAGCCGGAGATCGCGCAGTAGATCAGCTTCGTGTTGATCTTCGAGAGCATCCCGTACCCGAGACCCAGCTTCTCCATCGTGCCCGGGCGGAAGTTCTCCAGCACGATGTCGCTCGTCTTCACGAGCTCCGTGAAGATCTTCCGCGCCGCCGGCGACTTGAGGTTCAGCGTCAGGCTCTTCTTGTTACGGTTGACCGACATGAAGTAGGTCGCCTCGCTGCCGACGAACGGCGGCCAGCTCCGCGTGTCGTCGCCCTTGCCCGGCTCCTCGATCTTGATGACCTCGGCGCCCATGTCGGCGAGAATCATCGAGCAGAACGGCCCGGCGAGCACGCGCGTCAAGTCGAGGACGCGGATGCCGCTCAGCGGCTTCACCTTTGAACCTTGACGGCCACGGCCGTCAATTGTCTTCGGCACGGGTCTTTCCTTTCCAGGCGCGCTTGATCAGGCTGCGCGCGATCGCGTTCATCCGGTCGCCCGCGCGACCGGTGCGGCGCCAGAAGATCCGCGCACGGTCCAGCGCGCCCAGGTGCGAGAAATAGTACACGTTGCCGATCTCTTCGATCGCGACCGTCGCGCCGGCTTTGAGACCTCGCGTCGCGGCACCGTGGCAGACGAACCGGGCCCCCTGCTCCAATTCCACGATGGCGATGTGCAGGGGCGAGCGAAAGCCGGCCGGCGGGGAGTGCAGCGTGGTGAAGGTCACGACCTCGCCGACGCCGGGCAATACCACGGGCGTCATGGCCACGGGATGCCGCGGGCAGTACGGCGCCGGCGGGGCCACGACGGCCGCGCATCGCGGGCATCGTGACGCGGCAATCGTTTCGATCACTTTGCTTCCAGCAAAGTGACCCAGTTGTTCGTCGCCAGGCCGCCGATGGAATGCGCGAGGGCAATGCGCCCTTCGACCTGCCGGCCGGTCGCGCGGCCGGTGAGCTGCCAGACGCACTCGACGATCTGCGCGATTCCGGTGGCCGCGAGCGGGTGGCCGCGCGCCTTGAGCCCGCCGGAGGGGTTGATCGGCAAGCGGCCGTCAAGCGCGGTATCGCCGTCGAGCGTGACACGCCCGGCCTTGCCCGGGGGCACCAGGCCGGTGTCCTCGAGCGCGATCAGCTCGAAGGGCGTGAACGCGTCGTGCAGCTCGGCGAAGTCGACGCGCTCAGGTCCGAAGCCGGCCATCGCGTACGCCACCCGCGCCGCCTCTTGCGTCGCGCGGAACGACGTCAGGGCGTGCCGATGGCGCACCGCGAGCGTGTCCGTCCCCTGCCCGATGCCGGCGACACGCACGGGCGTCGGCTCGGACGTGAGCAACACGGCGGCGGCGCCGTCGGAGATCGGGCAGCAGTGCAAGAGGCGCAACGGGTCCGCGACCATGCGCGACTCCATCACTTCGGCGAGGGTGACGGCGTGCGG
>JBGOTH010000292.1:0-4730 GCA_041476345.1 Methylomirabilia bacterium | reverse complement strand
CCTTCGTACGCTGCGGAGTAGCCGAACCCGTACACCGCGACAGCGCCCCCGACGACGCCGATGAGGATGAGAAAGAACGCGCTCAGGCCATCGATACGCAGCGTGAGGCCGGTCAGCGGCAAGAACGACGCGGTGAAGGTCGGGGCGAGCTCGGTTCCGAGACAGACGGCGCCCAACACCAGCCCTGCCAGCCCGCCCACGAGCGCGCAGCCCGCGACGAGCGCGCGTCCGAGCGATCCGCGGATCCCGAGGGCGGCGAGCGCCCCGAGCGGGTATGCCGCGAGCATCACCACCAGCAGGGAAGGCGCAAAGGCCATTCTCACGTCCCCCGCACGAGCAGCATCGCCAGGAGTCCCAGGAGCGCGACGACGAGATAGGTCAGGTACGCATGCGCCGAGCCCGACTGAATCGCGCGGACGTGGGAAGCCCACAGTTTCACCCGCGCGATTACAGGGGCGTAGAGGTAACGTTCGAACCAGGGCAGGATCTCGCTCCGGTACTCGATCGACTGGACGAAGTACTTGGACTCCGGATGGAAGTCGATGGACAGATCCTGCGTCGGCCGATAAAGCTCGGCGAACACGCGACGCAACGGCTCGGCGAACGCCGTCGCCGTGTACTCCATCCGCGCCGTCTGAATGACACGGCCGCATCCCCACGTGGCATCCACGCGAAGCCGCCGCTCCGCCCCGAAGATCCGGACTCCCAGCCACACTCCCGCGACCACGGCCACCAGCCCGATGGCCACCAGCATCGGTGACATCCGGGCGAATGCGGCCGGCGTCGAGAGTGAGAGGCCCGCACCCAGCGGCGCGGGCGTGGCGGGAAGCCCGGCGCGGCCGGCGAGCACGGCGCTCAGCGCCGAGAGGATGGGCACGGCCGCCAGGCCGAGACCGGCGCACGCGACCGCCAGGATTCCCATGCCGACCCGCATCGACATCGGCGCCTCGTGGGCGCGCTCGGCGGCGGCCGACCGCGGGATGGCGAGAAAGGTGATGCCGAAGGCCTTCACGAACCCTGCGGACGCAAGACCGCCGGTGAGCGCCAGGATCCCGATCGCCAGCGTCATGAGCGGAGCCACCAGCGGGGCCGAGCTCCCGATGCCGGGCAGGAGCGCGTGGAAGAGTAGCCACTCGCTGACGAAGCCGTTCAGCGGCGGCAGCCCGGCGATGGCGAGCGATCCGATCAAGAAGCACAGAGCGGTCCACGGGAGCCCGCGGATCAAGCCGCCGAGGCGGTTCATATCGCGAGTGTGGGTCGCGTGGAGCACGGAGCCGGCGCCGAGGAACAACAGTCCCTTGAACGCGGCGTGGTTCAGCGCGTGGTAGAGGCCGGCGCTGAGGGCAAGGCCCGCCGCCGGCGCCATCCCGAGGCTCAGAAAGAGGGCTCCGGCACCGACGCCGATGAAGACGAGACCGATGTTCTCGACGCTCGAGTAGGCGAGGAGGCGTTTGAGGTCGTTCTCCATGAGCGCGTACAGGATGCCGAGCACGGCTGACAGCCCACCGAGGCCGATCAGCAGCGCCCCCCACCAAGCCGGGCCGCCGCCGAGGAGGTCGAGGCCGACACGCAGAACGCCATAGACGCCCAGCTTGATCATCACGCCCGACATCAGTGCGGAGACGTGGCTCGGCGCGGCCGGGTGCGCGCGCGGAAGCCACACGTGGAGCGGGATGATGCCGGCCTTGGAGCCGAATCCGAGCACCGCGAGAATGAACACGGCGTCTCGCGTGGCCGGCGGCAGCGTCGACGCTGCGACGCGGAGCGCCGCGAAGCTCGACGTGTCCGCGGCGGCGACCAGGAGAAGGAACGCCCCGAGGATCAACGCCAACCCGCCATGCGTCATCGCGAGGTACCAGCCGCCCGCGCGGAGCGTGTCCGGCTCGTCGGTCTCGGTCATGACGAGGAAGTACGACGTGAGCGACATTCCCTCCCACATCAGAAGGAAGGTCAGCACGTTGGCGGCGCAGGGAACCAGGCTCATGGTCAGAAGGAAGAGGTTGAGCATGGCGCCAAGGAAGCGCACGGAGTGGCGGCCCTCGTAAGCCTTCGAATAGCCGGCGCCGTAGATGCCGCACGGCAGGCCGACGAGGCCCACGACGGCCAGGAAGAAGGCGCCCAGCGTGTCCAGCCGGAACACGAGGCCGTCTCCAACGGAGAGGAGCCCGTGCTCCTCGAAGGTGAACGGCACGCCTGTGATGAAGACCCCGAGCGCCAGCGCGAGACCCGCCGCCGCGCCTACCACCGCTCCCGTCGCGGTCCAGCGTCGCGCGGCAGCGCCATGCGGTGACAGAGCCGCCGCCGCCGCACCGAAGATGTAGCCCGCGAGCATCAGGAAGAAGAGCAGGATCATCGGCGGCCGATCGCGGCCAGAATGCCTCGCAGGATGTCGGTCGGCTCCGGTGGACACCCGTCGACGAAGGCGTCGACGGGGATGATCTGGTCGACGCTTCCCGCGATGGCATAGCTCCCTGCGAAGACACCGCAGGTCCGCGCGCAATCGCCCACCGCCACCACGAGCTTGGGGGCCGGCGTCGCTTCGTAAGTCTTCAGCAGCGGCACCGCCATGTTGCGTGTCACGGGGCCCGTGACGAGCAACATATCGGCATGACGGGGAGACGCCACGAAGTGGATGCCGAAGCGCTCGCTGTCGTACACGGGACTCGTGAGGCCGGTGATTTCGAGCTCGCAGCCGTTGCACGATCCGGCGTCCACTTCCCGGATGGCCAGCGCGCGGCCGAACAGCCGCCGAACTCCCGCCTCGACTTCGTGAAGGAGACGCACAACCTCATCGCCGCCGGGGTCCAGCGGCTCGGTGGCGAGACCGATCTGAAGGATTTTGGAGAAGAGGCGCATTACCGCCGGCGCCCCTCCCGCCGCAGCTCGCGAAGCATGGTCTGGCTGTCGATCAGCTGATTGTCGAAGATGCGCCGGGCGATCGTGAGCAGCTCCCGGATGGATGCATCACGGATGGTGTACCGCACCGTCGTACCCTCTTTGCGCGCCCTGACGATGTTCTTGGCCCTGAGCATGGCGAGCTGCTGGGAGACGATGGGCTGCTCCAGGCCCAGCGCCTCCTGCAGTTCCTGCACACCCCGCTCGCCGCCGACGAGGATCTCGAGGATGCGGATGCGGACGGGATGTCCGAGCGCCCTGAAGAACTCGGCTTTGAACGCTTGCAGCGAGCCCGACTGCGCCGACGTGCGGGTCACGCCTAATATATATATTGCTATATTCCATTATGCAAGAGAATGGTGTGCCGAGGGCTCAGAACGCGAGGCGCAGGCGAAGCGCGAAGACGTGCGCGGGTCCGCGGTCGCGGTGGTAACCCGGATTCTCGAGGTATTGGTAATCGGGGGTCACGTCGACGGACGGCACCGCCTTGTTCAAGATAGCGGCGATGATCGCGCGAGAGCCCATCGAGAACGTACGCAATGCCGATCGCGTCTTTCTCTCGACCCCACCTCCCGCCATTCGCCTGGACACCCAGGCTCGCCACACGATCCACTTCCGTGAATGTGAACGACTCCGTTCTCCCGTCGTTGTAGCCGAGCCGCATGAACACGCCCGCTTCACCGTCGTCGGCAAGCGGTCCCCTTCGCCTGATCGATCGCATCCTGGTAGATCCCCATCCGCGCCTGGTTGACGAACCCCAGGAGTCGGATGACGGTGCCGCCGGGCCTGTCGACCTTGAAGCTCAGCTCCACGTTGTCGCCTCGGGCGCGCCACACCTCGTCGTCGAGGCGGGTGCCATTGGCGAAGGTCGGCATCAGGTAGCTGCCGAGGCGGAAGGCCCACGCGGGCGTGCCGATCGCCATCATGATGCCGTTGGTGAATCCGCGCGTATCGGCGGCGAAATCCCAGGCCGTGTTGTTCCACAGCGACCAGTTCAGGAACTGGGTGCGCGTATTGTTGCCATACCGGTTCTTGTCGAAGTCGTCGTTCGTGGCGAAGCGCCCGAGCTTGACCTCGACGCGGCGTGCGGGCTCCGCGGCCGGAAGTTGATCCATCGCGCGCTCGGCCGGCTCGGTCTCCGATGACAGCGGGACGACGTATCGCAGGAATCCGCGTGCGATGTAGGGATCGTGGGGAAGGTTGACCGATCCTGACCGGATCACCTCGCCGTTCGTCAACCCGCCGAGGCCGGTCGCGTTGCTGATCCCCGCCCCGTGGAACATCTCGACGTCGACGTAGGCCTGCAGGCGCGGCGTCAGTTGCGCCCGGAAGTACAGCCCGTACGTCTGAGAGATCTCGTTGTCACCGGTTGCCCGGAAGCTGTTCGCGTCGCGATAGGGGCTGTGGAAGGGCAGGACGCCCTGATTGATCACGGTGATCTGTCCGCCCACAATGCGCGGGAACCAGCCCGGGAAATAATGAGATGCGGCAGGGTCATCGTTCGCCACGAAGTCTTCCCACCACTCCGCGGCCTCGGCCGGCGTGTGTACCCAGCCCATGTGCAAGGCGCCGAGCACGAGGATGGTGAAGCCGACAAGACGCTTCATTACCATCTCCACGGTGGCGTCCACCGAGCCCCTACGAGATGGGGATTTGACGCGGCACCTCTTTCGACACATCCTGCTACACGATGACGCGATGCCTTCTGATCTCACCGCGGTTCTCGGAGTTCAGCTACTGGAACTACCGGGAGGTGTGCGAGCTCTTCGGAGCCCGTTACCCCGCGGCCCCCCTCGGTCTCATCACGGTCGCCGCGCTCCTGCCCCAGGAGTGGT
>JBGOTH010000291.1:0-4734 GCA_041476345.1 Methylomirabilia bacterium | reverse complement strand
AGTACCGGTTCCTGATCGTCGCCAACAAGTTCCAGACCGGGTTCGACCAGCCGCTGCTCCACACGATGTACGTGGACAAGAAGCTCGGCGGCGTCAACGCGGTGCAGACGCTCTCGCGACTCAACCGCACGCTCCCTCCCGAGAAGAAGGGCACGATGGTGCTGGACTTCGCCAACGAAGCGGACGTGATCAAGGCCGCCTTCGAGCCCTACTACGAGACAACGCTGCTCTCGGAGGCGACCGACCCAAACTTGCTCTACGAGATCCAGACTCGGCTTGCCGCGTTCCCCGTCTGCACCGCGGCCGACGTGGACGGCTTCGCCAAGATCTACTTCGACCCCAAGGCGACACAGGACCAGCTCTACGCCGCGCTCGCACCGGTGGTCGAGCGCTTCCAGGGGCTCTCCGAGGAGGAGCAGCACGACTTCCGCGCTCAGCTCACCGACTACGTGCGGCTCTACGCCTTCCTCGCGCAGGTGCTGACCTTCGCTGACGCCGACCTCGAGAAGCTCTACGTCTTTGCGCGCCACCTGCGGCGGCTGCTCCCCGGGAGCCAAGCCGAGCTGCCGCGCGAGGTGCAGCAGAACATCGACATGGAGTCGTACCGCATCCAGCAGACCAGCAGCGGCAAGATCGCCCTCGAACGCAAGCCGGGCGTCCTCGACCCCGTGAGCACCAAGGGCGCCCACGGGTCCGCGCCAGAAGAGCTAGAGACGCTCTCCCGCATCATCGCCGAGCTGAACGAGCGCTTCGGGCTCAACCTCGGCCCCGAGCACCGCGTGACGCTCGGGCAGATGATGGAGAAGCTCGACGACGATGCCGCGCTCGACGCCGCTGCGCGAGTCAACACGCGGGAAAACGTGCGGCTCACGTTCGACCAGAAGGTCGAGCACGTGATCCAGGAGATCGTCGATTCGAACTTCGATCTCTATAAGCGCATCACCGACGACCGCGCCTTCGGCGAATCCGTCAAGAACTTCCTCTTCGACCAGTACCTGCGCGCGCACCGCAACGCCGAGGAGCTGATCAAGCGCGGTGAGTCGAAGACGCTCGAGTACAAATCTACGCTGCGCTGGAACCTGAAGGAGGACCGGCAGGACGACAGGGGCGTGACGCACGCCGTCTTGAAGACCATCGCCGCGTTCCTGAACACCGAGGGCGGGGATCTCCTGATCGGGGTGGCCGACAACAGCTCCATCGTCGGCATCGAGCCCGACCGGCTGGAGAGCGACGACAAGTTCATGCGACATCTCGCCCAGGTCGTGCGCAACGGGCTCGGCGACCGCGCCGGCACGTGCATCGACCCGAAGATCCAGATCGTCCAGGGGAAAACGGTGTGCGTGGTGAGCTGCCAGCGGAGCCCCGAGCCGGTGTTCCTCAGGTGGAAGGGTATGGAGGCAAGCCCGGAGGGCGACTTCTTCGTGCGGAGCGGGCCAGGCACTGTGAAGCTCGCGACGGGCAGCGCCAACGAGTACATCCGGACCCGTTTCGGCGCGGCCGCGAAGATCACGGACAGCCCCCCGGAGGGGACTGTCTAACAACGGCATGAACCTGGCGGGTGAGATATCACATCAGGCGAGGCGCCGATACAGCTCCTCGTTCTTCCGCACGACGCGGTCAGCGGCGCGCTTGAACTCCTCGTCCGGCGTCGTCAGCAGATCCGTGATCGCGGCGCGCGCGAGTTCTTCGGGGGCCAGCCCGAGGCGCTCGGCCTCCTGGCTAAGCCGCTCGGCCTGCGCAGGCGACAGATCGATAGTGAGTTTCATGGACGTACTGTACCGTCTTGCCGCTCCGTCCAACAACCAGCTTCAGCGGGGCTTCGCGTCTCGCGGGTGAGACTGAGCGTTGAGCGCGCCGGCGACGTAGTGTCCATTTCCGCTCACGTTGACGAGCCGTCTGGGGGTCTCTAGCATCGGTGTGATGGCGACGTACCCAATCCGCACGCGGCGCTGGACCCGGAAGGAATACGACAAGCTCGTGAAGATCGGCGTCCTTCACGAGGACGAGCCCATCGAGCTGATCGGCGGCCAGATGATCGTCGCGGAGCCGAAAGAACCTCCTCATCAGACCGCCATCGGACTCACGACGGACGCACTTCGGATGGCATTCGGTGCGGGCTGGGTCATTCGCGTTCAGAGCCCGGTCGCTCTCGATGACGAATCGGAGCCCGAGCCAGACATCGCCGTAGCCCCGGGTCGCCATCGCGACTACCTCGGTGAGCATCCGGCGCGTCCCGCGCTCATCGTCGAAATCGCAGACTCGAGCCTCTCGTTCGATCGTCGATACAAGGGCAGCGTGTACGCCCGGGCCGGCATCGCGGACTACTGGATCGTGAATCTTCGGCGCCGCGTCCTCGAGGTCTATCGCGAGCCGGTCGCCGACCCTTCAGCGCGCTTCGGATGGAAATACGAAAGCGTTCGCATCCTCAAAGCCGCCGCGTCCGTGTCGCCGCTCGCCATGCCGACGGCGCTGGTCGCCGTCGCTGATCTGCTGCCCTAACTCTACCCGGCCGGCTCGCCGGCGTTCACCGCGAGCACCTGACCCGAGATGCTGCGCGCCATGTCGCTCGAGAAGAACACCGTGGCGTCCACGATGTCGTCCGCGGTGACGAAGCGCTTGAGCGGATTGCGCTCGACCATCGCCTGCCGCACCTCCTCGACGGAGACGCCGCGCACGCGCGCCTGGCCGGCGATGACGCTGTCGATGCGGTCACCGTCGACCGCGCCCGGCGCCACGCAGTTCACGCGGATGTCGGGCGCCAGCTCACGCGCCATGCCGTACGTCATCCCGACCTGCCCGGCCTTCGCGGAGCAATAGCCGATGCGGTACGGCAGCCCGCGGCGCCCGGCGCCGGAGGAGATGTAGACGATCGAGCCGCCGCCCGCCTTGCGCATCTCCGGCACGGCGAAGCGCGTGCAGAGATACGAGCTGGTCAGGCAGGAGTCGATCGTGTAGCGCCAGTCCTCCATCGTGTACTCTTCGACCTTCTTCGTGGGGCCGCCGTCGCCCGCATTGTTCACGAGCGTGGTGATCTTGCCGAACGCCTTCACGCCGTCGGCCACCATCTTCTGCACCTGATCCTCGTGCCCGAGGTCGCAGACCACCGCGATGGCCTTGCCGCCGGCCTTCGTGATCAGCGCCGTCGTCTCCTTCACGAGGTCGGCGGACCGCGCCGCGCACACGACCGCAGCGCCTTCCTTCGCGAAACGAACGCCGAGCGCGCGGCCGATGCCCTTGGACGCGCCCGTGATGATCGCCACCTTGCCCTCGAGCAAACCCATCTCAGTCTCCTCTCACCGGGTACGACGGCGGGACGATCTCGTCGACCGTCTTGCCGGTCCAGTGCCAGCTCGGGACCGCATCCCACAGTCGCTCGCTCTCCTCCTGCACCGCCCGCAGCATCGCTACTTCGTCGAAGCGCACGGCCTTGCCGCGCTCGAGCAGCGTCTCGCCGTCGACGATCACCGTCTCCACGTCGCGACCGTTTCCGCACTCGACGAGCGACTTGATCGGATCGTGCACGGCCCCATAGTGCGACTGCAACAGATCGATCACGATGATGTCCGCCTTCGCCCCCGGCGCGAGCCGGCCGATGTCGTCGCGCTCAACGTGATGCGCGCCGCCGAGCGTGGCGGCATCGAACACGTCGCGCGGCTTGCCGACCATGAAGCTCTCGTCCGCGATCCGGCACGTGAGCGCGGCCCAGCGCATCTCGTGGATGATGTCTTGCGGATACGTGTCGGTACCGATCGCGATGTTGATGCCCCGTGCGCGATAGCGCGCGAACGACTCGAGCGTGATGCCCATCTTGGCGTACTTGAACGGCGCGTGCACGACGGTGACGCCGGTGTCGGCGAGGATCTGCAGATCGTCGCCGTACGGGTAGTGGCACCACGAATGCGCGTTGTGAAAGAGGCAGTGCCCGAGCCCCGTGCGCGGCTTCAGGAAGCCGATCGAATGCAGGAAGGCGATCGGCGTCTTGCCGTGCAGCTCCAGGATCTTGTGGAACTCGCGCTGGTTCATGGCGGCGTGGAACTGGAGCGGAATATCGAGCTCGTCGGCGGCCCGGCGCGCGGCGCGCAGCGTCTCGGGCGTGCACGTGTCGAGCTGGCCCGGATAGATCATCGCGTGGATCCGCCCGTCGTACGCGCCGTCGTACTGCTTCGCGTACGCGATCGCGCGATCGAGCCCCGCCTTCCCCTGCCCGTCCTTCCATTCCCAGCCGACGCGATCCCCCTCGAAGAAATATTCCGCGTCTCGAAAGCCGGGGCCGAGATACGCGCGCACGCCCATCTCGCCGACGAGCTTGGTGAACGCATCGGGACCGCCGGGCATCGTGCCGACGTCGAAGATCGTCGTCGACCCCGCACGGAGCGCGGACCACATCCCGTACGTCCCGCCGATCTGCGCGTTCGCGTTCATGCGCGGCGGCTGCGCGCCCCGGCGCGGCGCGACGTAACCGATGAAGTTGCTGCCGAAATAGTCGGGCTTGCCGTCGACGATGAACACGGTCTGGCCGGCGTTCACGGCGGCGTGGAGATGACAGTTGATGAACCCGGGGCTGACAAGTTTCCCGCGCGCATCTATGGTCCGATCGACCGTCCCTTCGAACGTTCGGCCGACGTGGATGACGCGATCGCCTTCGAAGACCACGGAGCCGTTCGGGATCAGCTCGTGTCCGCGACCGTCGTAGCCGACCACCCAGCCGCCCTGGATCAGCGTGCGCATGGCATT
>JBGOTH010000290.1:0-4778 GCA_041476345.1 Methylomirabilia bacterium | reverse complement strand
ATCCAGCGCGATCTCGATGCGGCCGCCGATCACGGTCAGCAGGTTGTTGAAGTCGTGCGCGATGCCGCCGGCGAGCCGCCCCACCGCTTCCATCTTCTGCGCCTGGCGGAGCTCCTCCTCACGCTCGCGGAGCGCCGCCTCCGCGCGTTTTCGTTCACTGATGTCGCGAGCCACGGAGAGATAGCCGATCCGCCGGTCCGCGCCATCGCGCAGGACGGTGATCGTGGCCTCGGTCCACACCGTGCCGCCGCCCTTGCAGAGCTGTTCCAGCTCCAGCAGTCGGAATGGGACAGCAGTCATCCCCGACGCCGCGCGGCCGAGACCTTCCTCGACGGTCCGCGCGACGAGGTCTCGCGACGCGGAGGTCAGCCGTTCGTCGAGGGACTGGCGGAGAACTTCCTCCGGCGTGTAGCCGCGCAGACGGAAGACCGACGGGCTGACGTACGTCAGCGCGAAGTCGAGGCCGAAGACGCTGATCACGTCGGTGGCGTTCTCGGCGAGCAGCCGGTAGAGCGTCTCGCTCTCCTGGAGCGCGGCCTGCGCCCGCTGCCTCCCGTCGAAGAGCTGGGCGTCGTGAATGGCGATCGCCGCGTGCTCCGCGAGCCGCATCAGGGCCGCTTCGTCGGCGTCCGAGAAATTTCGGGGGACACGACTGTCGACGAAGAGGAGCCCCTCGATCTCGCCGCCGATCCTGATGGGCACGGCCATTTGGGCGACGACGCCCTCGGCCTCGGCGACGAGGGACCTGTCCCTCGGAAAGCGGGGATCGTTCAACCGGTCGTTGGCTCGCGCCGGTCGTCCCGTCTGAAGCACCAGGCCTCCCATGGACCCGGCGACGGGCTGGAAGCGCGCTGCCTCGTAACCCGAGCGTCGCGCGTTGACCCAGTGGCGGAATTTCCAGGATCGCGACTCGGGATCGTGGAGCGCGATTCGCGCCATGTCGCTTCGCACGAGGAGCCGCGCGCCCTCGGTGACCTGCCGCAGGATCGTGTCCACGTCGAGGAACGCGCCGATGTTCCCCGCGATCTCCGCGAGGACCTCGGCCTCGCGTCGCCGCCGCTCGGCCTCCTCGTACAGGCGCGCGTTCTCCAACGCGAGCGCGGCCTGGTCGGCGAAGGCCTGGCCCAGCGCGATCTCGGCCTCGGTGAGCGCGCGCGGCTCTCCGAAAGAGATCCGGAGGACGCCGACGATGCGGTCCCGCGCCCGGAGCGGTATGCCGACGGCGGCGCGAACTCCGATCTCGCTCATCGCACGGTAGCGGGCGGCGATCTCCGGTTCCGCGACGGGCGTTTCGGCGAGCAGGTCCGAGACGGAGATGACTCGCCGCTCCCGCGCGACTCGATCGGCCAGGCCGAGCCCCCTGGGCCTTTGCCCGATCGGAAAATGCTCGGTCAGTCGGCCTCCCGAGGCGAGCACGACCTGCGTGTCCTCCGCGTCGGGAACCGTGACCCCGGCGGAGACGCAATCCGGGAACATCGTGAGAACGTGCTCGACGATGCGCGCACCGACCGTCATGGGATCCAGCGTCTCCGTGAGGAGCCTGGCGATCTGGGTGAGCGCTTCGGCTTCGCGCCGCCTGCGCTCAGCCGCCTCGTAGAGGGAGACATTGCGCAGGACGAGGGCCGTATGCTCGGCGAAGCTCTGCAGGGTGGCGAGGTCGTCATGCGAGAACGCCGGCGGCGCCTCCCCGCTCCTGCTCAGCGCGAGGACACCGAGGAGCTCGTCGCCGACGACGAGCGGCTGGGCCATGGCGTGGCGGGCCCCGGCGTCGACGAAGAGTGGATTCGCCTGCGGCCAGCTCGGGTAGTCGTTGACGAGCACGCCCGTGCGGCGCAGCGCGCACTCGCCCGACAGTCCTTCTCCAAAGCGCAGGCGTGCCACGGGGGCCCTCGAGTTGATCGACGTGACCCGCTCGACGAGGAGGCCTTCACCTTCGACGAAGAAGAGGCCGACGCTGGCCGCGAACATGTGGGCGAGCGCCTCGACGATGCGCCGGAGGATTCGAGAAGAGTCGAGATCGGCAAGGAGGTCGCGGGTCACCGCGCCGAAGATCTCGGCGCGCTCGCGCTGCGTGCGCTCCGTCGTGAACAGGCGTGCGTTTTCGAGGGCGAGCGCGGCTTGATCGGCGAAGGCCTGGACGAGCGCTCGCTCGTCGCCGGAGTAGACGCGGCCGATCCGGTCGGAGACGATCAGTGCTCCGACGACGTCGCTCTTCACCACGAGCGGCACCGCGAGGCTTGCGCCGTCGCCTCGTCTCGTCATTCGCCCGCGCAGGGGAGCGTCGAGCACGACCCTGGGGTCGTTCATCGTGTCGTGGCTCCAGACGACTTTCCGCTCGGCGATGGCCCTGGCTCCAAGCCCGATGCCCGGAGGTTGGGTGAGGGCGGGAGGCTCGTTCCCCTGCTCGCTGTATGCGAGCATCGTCAGTCCACCTTCCGCATCGAGCAGCCTGACCGACGCCGTCACCGCGCCGAAGAGATCGCGGACCCGGGCCGCGATCTGCTGGGCGACCGTGGCGGGGTCGAGCGTGCTCGTCAGGAGCCGTCCGATCTCCGCCAGCGCCAGGGCTTCCCGCTCGCGGCGGCGCGCGTCAGCATATGACTGCGCATTCCGGATCGCGACGGTCGCCTGGGCGAGGAAGCTCTCGAGAAGGTTCTCGTCGTCTGGCTCGCGCGTGAACGGCGTGCTGCCGTTGAGTCCGAGCACGGCGAGGAGTACGCCGTCGTGAAGGATGGGGAACGCGAGGAACGATCGGAGCGCGTGCGCCTGCCACCAGTCGTGCGCCACGAAGCGGGGGTCGGCGAAAATGTCCGGCACGTTCAGCGGACGCCGCTTCGCCGCGACCCATCCTATTCCGCCGCCGTCTTCGAAGGAGAGACGCTTCAACGGGAAGGCGGCGACGCCCGACTCGGCACAAGAGGCTTCGAGCTGGAGGGTCCTGGTCGATTCGTCGGCCGACCAGACGACCACGACTCGGGCGCTCGTGAGGACGGCGGCCGCACGAGCGATCTGTTCGAAGACCGCCTGCTCGTCGAGGGACGCCGAGACGAGTCGATTGAGGCGCGTCAGCGTGCGCAGGCGCTCGAGGAAGCCTCGCGGTCCGGACGACGAATCCGAGTCAGTCATCGAAGCCGCTCCCTCGGACGTACAGGAAGACGCCGGTCTGCCTACGGTGCCTGGAACTCTCGTCGGGCCGGTGGCCCCGGCGTCGAGAGCTGAGGCGCCGGCGCCGGCTCCACACGCTGGCGCTGGACGGCGTCGCCACGTGGAGCTCGAGGCGTCATCGAAGAATCGACCGCGGTGTCCAGCGGCTTAGCCGAAGCGGGCTTCGTCGCGCGCGGGGCCGGCTCCTTCGCGCCGGGCGTGATCGGCAGGGCGGCGACGATCCGCTTCAGCAAATCGTCCTGCATCGCCGCGACGGTCGTGAGGGGCCGATCGAAGCGTTCGGTCCACAGGGTGTTCCCCGTCGTCGTGTCGACGAGCGTCGCGACCACGCGGGGGCGGCCGTCGACGATCCGCACGCTGCCGTCGAAGACGTAGCGAACGTGGAGCTCACGCGCGGCCTGCGACACGGACACGGCCCGTGAGCGGTACGGCAGCACGGCGCTCGCCGGGCTCGTCACGAGACCTGACAGACGCGACAGGCCTGCGCGCACCTCCGCGTCCAGCTGCGCGGTGATCGCGTCGCGACCGGTATCGCCGGTGGCGTTCACGATCGGAAGGACAGCGAGGGACAACGTGCCCGCCGCCGGTATCGCGGCGGTCGTCGGGGCCGGGCTCGTGAGACGCCACGCGGCGATGCCGCCGATCGCGCCGAGCGCGACGAGCACTCCGGCCACGAGCGCGGCGCGGCGCCGGGAGGCCGGGACTGACGCTGCGCTCGGAGCCGCCACCGCGGGCGTCGGCGTGGATTCACTCTCGGACCGCACGACCCGCGTCGGTGGGGCCGCGGTGTCGGCGATGTCGGTCGCGTCGACCACGGGCTCCGTGCCCGTGATGGCGCGATAGACACGGACCGGCTTCGAGAAGTTCTTGACGGTCTGCGGGCCGAGCGATTCGTAGCCGAGCGGGAGCTTGTTCTCGATCTGGTCGTACGCGCTGCCCGAAATGCAGATCCCGCCGGGTTCGGCGAGGCTCTCGAGCCGCGCGGCGATGTTCACGCCGTCGCCGTAGATCCGGTCGCCGTCGACGATGACGTCGCCCAGGTTGATGCCGATCCGGAACTGCATCTGCCGGTTCGGCGGCACGCGATCGTTCCGCGCCTTCAGCTCTTTCTGGATGACCACGGCGCACTCGACCGCATCGACGACACTCGGAAACTCCGCCAGCACGTTGTCGCCGGGGGAATCGACGACTCGGCCGCGGTAGCCTTCGACGATGGTCTTCATCACTCCGCGATGCTCGGTGAGCATCCGGACCGTGGCGACGTCGTCGTCGGCCATGAGACGGCTGTAACCGACGCCGTCGGCGCTGAGGATTGCCGTGAGCTTCCGCTGAACACCGCGCCCTTCCACCTGGACCTCCAACATGTCGGCACGTCGACGCATTGAATACTAGCCTGGATTATTCATGAGCGGGGCCGGGGGTGTGCCGACGACATCCCCCGCTGAGGTGAGGGCGGTGGGCCGGGGTAGACGGCCTCCTTGTATATCTCACGGCGTGCTGATGAACTCTCCTTGGGCGCGACAGACCGTTTAGCCTCCGGGGTCGCGAGACCGAAGGACAGCAGGGGTCGTCGCGCTCAATCTCATCCAGAGCCCGAACAGTTGCCAGGGCCT
>JBGOTH010000289.1:0-4792 GCA_041476345.1 Methylomirabilia bacterium | reverse complement strand
TCGGCGGTCGCCTCTGGAGCGAGGCGGGCGACAGTCACCGAGAAGTGAGCCGGCTCCGAATCTGGTCGCGCGCATCCGTCCAGGACATACTTGGACTACCCGCGATCGCAGCGCGCGCGCGACGCTCGATCTCTTGGATCCACTCCTGATCGCTGCCGTGCTGACTCGGTAGGTCGGGTTCCAGGGTCACGAGCAACTCGGCCACGATTCTGGCGCGCTCGTCAGGCGCCAGCTTGAGAGCTTCCCCGAGCAGCCGATCCGCGGTGGAGGCCATGCCCGTATTCTACTCCGTCGTCGCGACGGCTCTAGATCCTCAGCCTCACGCGGGCGTGCCCCTCCTGGAGCGTCGCCTTGATGCCGTCCTCGCCGCCCCAGCTTCTACCAGATCGACAAGGCGAAGCTCGGCCGGCGCGGTGCGTCCGTGACGCGTCCGGAGCCGGAGGAAGTGCGCCGCGCCACGGTGCCGGGAACGGTCTCCGCGCGGTAGGGAGCGCGCGGGGAGCGTGGCGTCCACTGAATTGCACCGTATCGATCATTGGACATTGCGCTGGCTCACTTGCTTGCTACAGTGAATCCATGACGCGCAGGGTTTCGAGGAACGGTCTCCCCAAAATTAAGGTGCTGAGTCGTAGCGAAGGCCTCGCGCTGTTCGATCGGCGGGCGCGAGCGGAGTTGGGCGTGTCCGGGAAGACATTCATCAAGCGATGGAATGCCGGCCAATACGCCAAGCGCGCCTGCCGGCCGGAAGTGGTGCGAGTCGCGATGCTTCTCCCGTTCGCGCGCTAGCCATTCCCCGTTCAAGTGGCCGGGTCCAACCCGCGCAAGGCCGTCCGGAATTTCCTCGATCCGCTGCAACGTGCACTCTCGTGTGTCACGGACGCGCAAATTTCGCGCTCCGGAGATTACAGCCCGATCGGCGAGCATGCCTGGGTCGGCGCCGCCGGCGAGCCATTCCCACTCGCACGCGTACGCGGGGCGTCCCTTCGGGCCCGGATCGGTCAGACCTATCGGATCGTTCGAGCAGAGGGCCAACTCGGCCCGTGGAAAGTGACGATTACCTCGTATCACTACACGCTGGAGGGAGCGAACGGAAGCGAGATCATCTCGTTCCAGTGGCATCCGACAGGGTCAGGCGCACTTCCTTATGCGCATGTTCACCTTGGGCATGCCGCGGCGGTCGGCCGAGTCGAGCTCGCGGACGCTCACATTCCGACAGGACGCGTGGCGCTGGAACAGGTTCTCCGATTCGCTATCGAGGCATTCAAGTTACGACCGCGTCGAACTGACTGGCGCGATGTCCTGTTCGGGACGCGTCGTCGTTTTGAACAGTGGCGGACGTGGGAGTAGTGGTTACTTCGCCGCGCTACGCGACTGAGCCTCTGTCTAGATCCTCAGCTTCACGCCGGCGCGCTCCTCCTGGAGTGTCGACGCCTTGATGCGGTCCTCGCCGCCCCAGCCACGATTCATCGCCTCCAGCAATTCCATCTGACAGAGGTCGAGCAACCGCGTGGGCACGCCGTGCTGCGTCGCGAGATCACCGGCCAGCCGGAAGTCCTTGTACGCGAGCGCCAGCGCGAACCGGGCGGCGAAGTCGCCGCGGAAGAGCGTGGCCGGCATCCGCTTGGTGAACGTCATGTTGTTGTTCACGATGCATCCCGCGCCGAACGCCTCGACGAGACGAGGGACGGCAACGCCGGCTTTCGCGCCGAGCGTCAGACATTCCGCGATCAGCAGGTCGATGCTCATCGCGAGCGCGTTGTGAACGAGCTTGGTGATCGAGCCCGTGCCCAGCTCGCCGACCCACACGACGCTCTTCGAAAACGTGTCGAGCACCGGCTTCACGCGTCGCAAGACCGCTTCGTCCCCGCCGACGAAGAGCGTGAGCTGCCCCTCGAGCGCGCCTTCGCGTCCGCCGTCGAGCGGCGCGTCGAGCAGGTGCGCGCCGCGCTTCTCCATCGCGATGCCGACCTCTCGCACGACGTCGGGGGCGTTCGTCGTATGGTCGATCACGACCGCTCCCGGCTTCACGCCCTCGAGAGCTCCACCGGCTCCGAGCGTCACGGCCCGCATCTCCGGTGGGCCGGGCACGCAGACACAGATGACATCGCACGCCGCTGCGACGTCCCTCGAAGACCCGGCCCACACGGCACCCCGCTCGACGAGAGACACCGCCGCCTCTTTTCTGATGTCGTGGACGACGAGCGAGAAGCCCGCCTTCAGCACGAAGCCCGCGAGCGGCCCGCCCATGTTTCCCAAGCCGATGAACCCTACCTGCATCGCGTCCTCCTCAGTCTGAATCCGGCTTTTCCGGCAGCAATCCCTCGGGACGCCGGATCATCAACACGACGAGCACCACGCCGACAAGGATCTGCTGCGCCGCCGCAAGCTGCACGCCCGTCAGGAACGGGATCACGTCCTTGGCGAATCGGCTGCCTTCGAGCAGCCCGAGGAGCACCACCGCGCCGAGCACCGCGCCGCGGTTGTTGCCGCTGCCGCCGAGGATGAGCGCGAGCCAGACGAACAGGCTCTCCTGCGGCAGGAACATGTTCGGCTCGACGTACGCGAGATAGTGCGCGAAGAGAATGCCGGCGAGCCCCGCGACGCCGGCGCCGATCGCGAAGGCCTGGACCTTGAACCGGAACACGGGCTTGCCCGCGACGGCGGCGACAACCTCGTCCTCGCGGATCGCGCGGAGCACGCGGCCGAACGGCGAGCGACGCAGGCGCTCGAGCGCCAGGTAGACGAGCGCGAGCACGGCAAGCACGAGGACGAAGTAAAAGAGGTCGTAGTGTCCGGCGAACCGCGCGTGGAGCGGACGCGGGATCGCGGTCACGCCGTTCGCGCCGCGCGTGAGCCACGCTTCATTCAAGAGGAACAGCCGCAGGACCTCACCGAAGCCGAGCGTGACGATGGCGAGATAGTCCTCTCGAAGTCGCAGCGCGACCATCGCCAGCCCGGCGCCGGCGGCGGTGGCGAGCCCGACCGCGGCGGGCCAGGCGAAGACGAGCGGCGTGCCCCCGACCGCCAGCAGGGCGGACGTGTACGCGCCGATGGCGAAGAACGCGACGGCGCCGAGGTTCACGAGCCCGGTCATGCCCCACTGGACGTTCAGGCCGAGCGTCAGCACGGCGCGCACGCCGACCAGCGTCGCGATGGCGGTGAGATATGCGATCACGCGCGCGGGCTCACGATCGGGCGCCAAAGAGGCCGGTCGGCCTCACCAGCAGCACCGCGAGAATGATCGCGTAGCCGATCGCCGTCTTGTACGTCGGCGGCACCACGAGCATCCCGACCTCTTCCATGATGCCCACGATCAACGCGCCGGCGAGCGCCCCCGGTGCCGAGCCGATGCCACCGAGCACGGCGGCCGCGAAGACCGAGATGATGAGACCGCCGCCCATCAACGGGTCGATGCTGGCGTCGAAGCCGAGGAACACGCCGGCGCCGCCGGCGAGCCCGCCGCCGCCCAGCGTGGCGAGCGCGATCACGCGCTCGGTCGGCACGCCCTTGACCATTGCCAGCAGCGCGTTGTCCGCGGTCGCGCGCATCGCGATGCCGATCCGGCTGCGCAGAAGAAACGCCTGGGCGAGCGCCATCAACACCACCGCGACGCCCAGGATCACGAGCTGCTCGCGGCCGATCCGAAGCCCGGCGATGCTCATGGCGCGCGTCACCGGCACGTCGTAGCTCCGGAAGTCGTTGCCCCAGACGAAGCGCACGACGTTCTCGAGGATGAACGCGACGCCGATCGACGCGATCGCCAGTGAAAACGGACGCCGATCGCGCATCGGCCGGAACGCGACCCGGTCCACCACGAGCGCGAGCGCGCCCGTCGCCACGAGCGCGCCGAGCCAGGCCAGCGCGATCGACGCGTGCGCGTCGCGATTCAGCACGAGCGCCGCGTAGGCGCCGACCGTCAGGTACGTGCCGACGGCGAAGTTGGGAAAACGCAGCAGTCGCCAGAGAAGCGAGAACGCGACCGCGGGGAGCGCGAGGATGCCGCCCGTCACGACGCCGTTGAAGACGTACTGCGCGATGGGCGGCATCCAGCGCGCGCCGTCAGGGGTTGATGATCGCCACGAGCTCGGACTTGCCCTTGCGTACCTGCTGGACGGCGAACGGAGCCGACAGGATGTCGCCGATCTGGTCGAAGTCGCACGACCCCGACGCGCCCTCGAAGTTGATCTTCTTTCCCTGGCCGAGCAGCTTCGCGCCGTCCGCGAAGGAGTACACGGCGGTCCCGGGCGGGTTCGCGACCGCTCGCAGATGGTCCTTGATCGCCGTGCCCGACGCGTCGCCCTTCGCGGCCGCGAGCGCCAGCGCGACGATCGTGATCTGGTCCCACGCCTGCGGCGCGTACGGACTCTGGTCCGAGCGCGGCACGGCGGCGGAGAATTCCTTGTAGGCCGGCGAATCGAACAGCGGCGCGCGGTCCATGTTCCAGAGGCCCTCCGCGACTTCGGCGCCCGCGCCCTCGATGAACTTCGCGTTGATCGCGAAGCTCGGCGCGAGGATCGCGCCCTTGTAGCCGGCCTTGTACAGGTCCTTCGCCACGACGACCGAGTCGGGCGTGTAGCCTTCGAGCATGATCAGGTCGGGGTTCGTCGCGAGCACGCGTGTGACTTCGCTGCGATACGAGGGCTTCTTGTCCTCGTAGATGAGGCTGTCGGTGATCGTCGCGCCCGCAGCCTTGAGATGGCCGTTGAACGCATCGCCGAAGGACTGCGCGTAGGGCGTCTGGAGCGCCATGTAGGCGACGCGCTTCCACTCCTTCTTGCTCACGGCGAACTTC
>JBGOTH010000288.1:0-4824 GCA_041476345.1 Methylomirabilia bacterium | reverse complement strand
CGCCCTTGAAGGCGAGCCCCTCCTCCAATGTCAGCAGGATTTCGCCGATCCCGAACAACCCGATCACGGCGATGAGGAAGTCGAACCCGGCGAGCATGTGCGTCGAGCCGAAGGTCAGCCGCAGCGTCCCGGTCACGGGATCGGTGCCAACCGCTGCCAGCGCGAAACCCAACATCATCGACGCGAGGGTCTTGAAGGCCGGCTCCTTGCTCATGCCGACGAAAGCGCAGAACGTAAGCAGGTACACCGCGAAAAACTCGGGTGGGCCGAACTTGAGCGCGATCTCCGCGAGGATCGGCGCGAAGAGCGTGATGAGAACGATCGAGAAGAACGCGCCGACGAACGACGAGGTGAAGGCCGCGGTCAGCGCCTGCCCGCCCTTGCCCTGGCGCGCCAGCGGATAGCCATCGAAGGTGGTGGCGACCGACCACGGCTCCCCCGGGATGTTGAAGAGTATCGACGTGATGGCGCCGCCGAACAACGCACCCCAGTAGAGCGACGTGAGCAGGATGATCGCGGAAGTGGGCGGCATCGTGAACGTGAGGGGCAGGAGGATCGCCACGCCGTTGGCGCCGCCGAGGCCGGGCAACACACCGATGATCGTCCCGAGCGCGATGCCGACGACAGCGACGAAGAGATTGAAGGGCGTGACCGCGACGTGGAAACCGAGGAGCAGGTTCTCCAGTCCCATCCGGTCAGAACCCCAGCCAGGCCTCGAGCGGCCCCTTCGGCATGGGAACCAGGAACCAGCGCTCGAAGACGACGAAGGTCATGAAAGGGATGCCGAGAGAAAGCGCCACGACCGTCGTCCAGCGGTGCCGCCCAATCCAGCGCATGTAGACGGCGATGTACGCGGCGGACGCGACATACAGGCCCACGAATTCGGTGGCTGCCACCATGGCGGCAGCGGGCGCCAGCACCTTGAGAACGGGGCCGAGCTGTTCGCGCGTGACGAACGGCGCGCCGGTGCTACGGCGCGCGGCCTGAACAGCGATGACCACGCAGGCAGCCATCATGACGACGGCCAGCCAAAATGGGAAAAATCCGCTCTTCGGGCCGTCGGTGCCCCATCCGAACCCGAGTCGCACGGCATCGAAGAGTACGACGCCGCCGAGCAGGAACAGAATGCCCGCGGTGGCGAGATCGGCAGCCCGCATCTACTTCTTGAGCAGCCCGCCCTTGGTCATGAGGTCCCGGTGGAGCTTCTCGTTCTCCTCGACCCACTTGACATACTCGCCACCCGTCGCGAAGGCCGGCCGCAGCGCGCCCTTGCTGAGGTACTCCTTGAACTCGGGCGTCTCGTACACCTTCTTGAGGAAGCCGACGTACCACTCCACCGCTTCCTTGGGCATGTCCGGCGGCCCGAAGATCCCCCGCAGCATGACGTAGCTGATGTCCGCCCCGAGCGCCTCCTTCACGGTGGGGATGTCCTTCCAGTCCGGCTCGGGGATGCGCGCGGTGTCGAAGACCGCGAGCGGCCGCACGCGGTTCGCCTTCCAGTGGCTCACGCACTCGATCGGGTTGTTCACCGTCGAGTCCACGTGCTTGCCGACGAGGTTGACGCACACCTCGCCGCCGCCCTTGAACGGCACGTAGATGAACTTCACCCCGAGCGCCTGCTCGAGCATGATCGTGATGATCTGGTCCTCCTGCGCGGAGCCGGTGCCGGCCATCTTGAACTGCCCCGGCTTCTCCTTCACCGCGTTGACGTACTCCTTCGCCGTCTTGTACGGAGTCTCCGCGTTCACCCAGAGGACGAACTGGTCGAGCGCGAGGCGGGCGATCGGCGTGAGATCCCTCCAGTTGAAGGGCACTCCCGTGTGGAGCGGCGTGGTGAAGAGATTCGAGAGCGTGATGATGAGGGTGTGGGCGTCACCCTTCTTGCCCTTCACGTGAAGGAAGCCTTCGGCGCCGGCGCCTCCCGACTTGTTGACGACGATGATCGGCCGGGGCGACAGCTTGTGCTTCTCCGCGATGCCGTAGATCAGGCGGGCCATCTGGTCGGCACCGCCGCCGGTGCCCGCGGGAACGATGAACTCGATCGGCTTGGTCGGTTCCCACGCTGCGACGGGCGTGACGACGGCAAAAAACACGATGAGCGCGAGGAAAAGTCTCATGACCAACCCTCCCCTTGTGTGACACACCGCTCATACGACAGGGCCCGGGCCTCTCACGAGACCCGGGCCCTCGCCTGGATTCGCAGCGCGGAAACGCGCTCGCGCTATTTCGCTTCGAGAGCGGCCTTCGTCGCTGCCAGCTTGCGGAAGGGAACGACCGCGGGAATCTCCCACTTGTCCCACATCTCGTCGACCTTGGCCTGGAAGTACGCGATGTCTTCCTCGATGAAGTGAGCGAAGCGGCCTTGCTTGAGCAGGTACTCTCGGACGGGCTTCCGCTTGCGCCCCTCCACGATCGCCTTGGTCTTGCCGTAGTACCTCACCACCCCGTCCTCGACCTCGTAGAGCGGGAAGATACCGGTCTCGATCGCGAGCTCGCCCAGTTCATGCGAGAGCATGGGATCGTAGTCCCAGCCCTTCGGGCACGGATCGAGCGAGTGGATGAAGGTCGGGCCGCCGATGGTCAGCGCGCGGCGGACCTTGTTCATCATCTCCACCGCGTAGGATCCGCAGACCGTAGCCACGTACCGGCACTCGGTGTGGCCCGCCGCCATCATGCCCGCCATGTTCTTCTTCCAGCGGGTGTGGATGAGGCGCTTCACGGTGCCGGGCGGGCTGAAAGTGGTGTTGACGCCGTACGGACTCATCCCGGAGATCTGGATGTCCGTGTTGGCGTACGACTCGTTGTCGTAGAGCAGGATGAGCGAGTTGTATTCCTTGTGGGTGAGGGTCGCCGAGATGGCGCCGATGCCCATGTCCGCGCCGCCGCCGTCGCCGCAGAACGCGATGACGTTGATGGGCTCCGACTTCATCTTGCCCTTCTTCATCAGGGCCTTCAGACCGGCCGCCGTGCCGAGCGCCGCCGAGCCCGACGAGCCCAGCTGCGTGTGCATCCACGGCACCACCCACGGCGTCGTGTAGTACGTGGTGTTCGCCACGTACATGCAGCCGGTGGAGCCGAGCACGATCGTGCGGGGGCCCGCCGCCTTCACCATGAGCTTCATGATGAGCGCGGACTCGCAGCCCTGACACGTCCGGTGGCCCGAGGTGAAGTACTCCTCGATCGTGACCTTCTTGATCCCGCGGAACGGCTCGAGGACCTGGGTTGCGTTGCTGAACGTGATGTCCGCCATCGGTGGTCTCCCTATTCCCGCACGCCGAGCCAGTGCGTCTTGGCGTCGGACTTGCCGGCGTTCGCCGCAGTGTAGCAAAGCTCGGTCGCCTTGTAGACGTCCTCGAGCGTCACCTCGCGCCCGCCGAGGCCGCCGATGAAGCTGAGGAGCGGCGGCCGCTTCTCCGAGTTGTACATCGCGGCACGGATCTCGTTGGCCACCACACCCGACGCGTACGGCGAGCCGAACGAGTAGTCCCGGTCGACGACGCCGATGGCCTTGGCCCGGGAGAGCACCGCCGTGATCTTCTCCGTGGGAAACGGGCGGAACCAGCGCACGCGCAGGAGACCGACCTTCTTGCCCTGCGCGCGCATGTTCCGGATGCCGACCTTCATCGGGAGCGAGATGGTGCCCATGCCGACCAAGATGATGTCGGCATCATCGGTCATGTACTCCTCGAACCACGGATTCTCAGGGCCGCGACCGAAGACCCTGCGGAAGTCTGCGTACGCCTCTTCGATGACGGTGTACGCGCGCTTCATCGCCTCGTCGTTCTGGCGCCGGATCTCGATGACCCAGTCCTCGTTGGCCTGCGGGGCCACCGTGATCGGATTGTCGGGATGGAGCAGCAGGTCGCCGCGGTTGTAGCGGGGCAGGAACCGATCGACCTTCACCTTGGGCGGCACCATGGTGATCGCTTGCGAGTGGGTCAGGAACGCGCCGTCCGCGGAGATCGCGCACGGCAGGAACACGCGCCGGTCCTCGGCGACGCGATACGCGATGAGCGTGGTATCGAGCGCTTCCTGCGAGGTGTCGATCCAGCAGAGCATCCAGCCGAGGTCACGGACGAAGAGCGCGTCGTTGTGCTCGACGCCAAAGGCACCAGGGTCGTCCAGCGCCCGGTTTCCGACCAGGCACACCATCGGGACGCGCAACGGCGGGGTCACCACGAGGCACTCCATCGCGTACGCCCAGCCCACCCCCGAGGAGCCACAGAACACGCGGGCGCCCACGGTGGAGGCGTGCTTCACGATCTCGAACTGGCTGTGCTCGCCCTCCGCCACGATGTACTCGGCGACTAGCTGGCCGTTCGCGATCTTCTTGGCGATCGCCTGCATGACGGTGTCGTACGGCCGAATCGGATATGCCGTGACGACGTCGATATCGGCGAGGGTGAGGGACTCCGCCACCGCCTCGCTCCCCGAGATCAGGAGCTCCCTGTCTTCGCTCGCGGCCGGAGCCGCCTTGGTCGCAACTGCCATGAGTCTTGTCCTCCCCTAGACCGTCTTGTGGCCGGCGTTCTCGCCCGGGATGCCCGCGCTGATCTCGACGCCGCCCGAGTCCAACCCGCTCTTCAGCTCTTCCTCGTACTGACCGCGGAAGCGGAAGCCATGCGAGCGCGCGGTGGTGACCTTGTCCGCGATCTTGGCGCCGAGCCACGTCTTGTACCCTGCTTTGTCCGCGCGCCACATCTCCCACTGGCTCGCGTTGTCCGAGAAGGCGGCCTCGTTCACCATCGTGATGCAGTTCTCGACGGGGCAGACGGCCTCGCACACGCCACAGCCGCAGCACGCTTCCATGGCCGCGTCGAACGT
>JBGOTH010000287.1:0-4855 GCA_041476345.1 Methylomirabilia bacterium | reverse complement strand
CGCGCTTGGTCATCATCGACACGTGAAGAGGAGGCAGGCGATGACAACGCACAGAGTCGTGTCGCGCGAGGAGTGGATTGCCGCTCGCGTGCAGCACCTGGCCAGGGAAAAGGAGCTCACGCGACTCCGAGACCAGTTGAGCCAGGAGCGGCGGGAGCTCCCATGGGTGAGGGTCGACACGTCCTACGCGTTCGACGGTCCGAATGGCACGGAGTCGCTGGGGGACCTCTTCGAGGGACGCCGCCAACTGATCGTCCAGCATTTCATGTTCGATCCGAGCTGGGACGAGGGCTGCAAGAGCTGCTCGTTCTGGGTCGACAACTTCAACGACATCACCGTGCACCTGAATCAGCGCGACGTCACCTTCGTGCTCGTCTCGCGGGCGCCGCTCGCGATCCTGCAGGCGTACCGGCGGCGTATGGGCTGGAGTATCAAGTGGGTGTCGTCGCTCCACACGGACTTCAACCGCGACTATCACGTCACCTTCACGCCCGAGGAGCGGGAGACAGGACAGGCGTACTACAACTACGCCGTCGGGACCTTCCCTGCTCCCGAAGCGCCGGGCGTCAGCGTATTCCACAAGGATGCGGATGGCGCCATCTATCACACCTACTCGTGCTACTCACGCGGGCTCGACGTCCTGAACGGCGCCTACCACCTTCTCGACCTCGTGCCGAAGGGCCGGGACGAAGCGGGCCTGGCCTATTCGATGGCGTGGCTTCGCCACCACGATCGCTACGACGATCGGCCACTCATCACGAAGTTACACGCGCCCACCAGAACGGTGGGCATCAGCGCACCTTGACGAGCTTTTGCAGGCTCCGCACTTTCGCTACGCTTCGGGTACGAGCTTTCGAATCATCCCGAGGAGGGTGAACGGGCTGTACGGTTTCGCGAGATAGGCTGACGCTCCCGCCTCCTTCGCCCGCTGCTCGTCGCCGCTCAGCGCAAAGGACGTGATGGCGATGATCGGGGTGTCGGCGGTCGACGGCTCCGCGCGGAGCGCGCGGGTAGCCTCGATGCCGGAGATCTTCGGGAGCTGGACGTCCATGAGAATCAGATCCGGGTGCTGCTCCCAAGCCATCGTCATGCCGGCTTCCCCGTCGGGCGCCTCGATCAGCCGATAGGACGTGCTCCGCAGCAGGTGGCGGACCATCTTGCGGTTCAGCTCGTTGTCCTCGACGTAAAGGATGGTCTTCGCGCTCATGCCGCCACTCCTCCTCTCAGACGAAGCGGGATCTCGATGGTGAAGGTCGAGCCGCGTCCCAGCTCGCTTTCCACCCAGATCCGGCCCTTGTGTAGCTCGACGAACTTCCTGGTGATGCTCAGCCCGAGCCCCGTCCCCCCGAACTCGCTGGCGATCGTGGCATCGCTTTGGCGGAACTCCGCGAACACCGTTTCGATCTTGTCGGGAGCGATCCCAATCCCGGTGTCCGCGACGCGATAGACGAGGAGGTCGTCCCGGAGCTCGACGGCGATCTCGACGCGCCCCTGTCGGGTGAACTTCAACGCGTTGCCGGCGAGGTTCATGAGGCACTGGATGATCCGCCCGCCATCGCCGTAGGCGAGGGGAATGTCGGCGGCGACGGCGGCGACGAACTCCAGTCCCTTGTTGACCGCCAGGGGGCGGAGTGAGGTCCGCACGCTCTCCACCGCGTCCTGCACCGAATAGTCCGCCAGCGCCAGCTCCATGCGGCCGGCCTCGATCTTGGAGAGGTCGAGCACGTTGTTGATGAGCCGCAAGAGGTGCTCGCCGCTGTTCTGGATGTCGGCCAGTGGTTCTTGCAGATCGGCCGGCACCTCGCCGTAGACCTGGCCGAGAATCATTTCGTTGAATCCGAGGATCGCGTTCAGGGGCGTCCTGAGCTCGTGCGACATGTTCGCGAGGAACTCGGATTTGTGCTGGCTCGCGGCCTCGAGCTGCTGGCTCTTGTCCGCGATCTCCCGGAAGAGTCGCGCGTTCTGAATCGCCAGGACGGACTGGGTGGCCAGGGTCTGGAGGAGGTCTACGATTTCCTGCGCGAATCTCGCCGGCTCGCTCCCCCACACCACGAGTACGCCGACGATCTGCCGCTCGAAAAGGAGGGGAACGGCCAACAGAGACCGGTAGCCGCGTTCCTCGAAAATGGTGCGGACCCGCGTCACGTCGTAGGTCCCTTCGGCCAGCACGTCGGCGACTTGCACCGGAGCCAGCTGGGCCGCCGCTCGCCCCGCCGCGCCCTCTCCGAGACGCAGGGGAGCTGCGCTGAGCACCGCCCGGAGATCCTCGTCGAGACCGTAGGCGCCACTGATGCGGCCGAATCTCTGCGTGCCCTTGTCGTATTCGTAGATGACCCCGGCCTTGGCGTTGGACAGCTGCACGGCCCGCATCACGATTGTGTTGAGGACGGTCTCCAGGTCGAGAGTGGAGTTGACGGCCTGGCCGACTTCGCCGAGCGCCCGCAGCTCCTCGACCAAACGCGCCAGCTCGCCCGTGCGGGACTGGAGCTCCCGCAGCAGGCGGACGTTTTCGATGGCGATCACGGCCTGGTCGGCGAATGTCGTCACCAGCTCGATCTGCCTGTCCGTGAATTCCCGAACCTCGGTCCGCCACAGGACGATGGCGCCGACCAGCTCCCCCTCTCGCAGCATGGGAACGCCCAGCATCGTCCGGAAACCGCTGATCTTCTGGAAGTCGGACTCCTCGTACTCGGCATCGGCGAGGACATCGGGAATCTGCACCGTCCGGTGCTCCAGGCCCACGCGCGCCACACAAGACCCGCGGCCGGGCCGCCGCTCTTGTGATTCCCAGAATTGCCTCAGCTGGGCGGAGGCGCCGTAGAAGGCACCGACGCGAAACACCTCTCCATCGAAGCGATAGATGAGTCCGTGGGCGGCGGCGCACAGCTTGGTGGCATTTTCGACAAGCGTCTCGAGCACAGGCTGAAGCTCGAACGTCGAGCGGCTGATCACCTTCAGGACTTCGCTGGTAGCGGTCTGCTGTTCCAGCGCCTCGCTCAGCCCCGCGTTGGCGTCGGCCAGCTCGCGCGTGCGCGCCTCGACTTTCTGCTCGAGGGTCGCGTACGACTCCTCGAGGTGCGCGGCGGCCCGGTTGACCTCCTCGCCGAGGGTTTCCAGCTCGTCGCCCGTCCGGACGTCGATTCGGTGCCCGAGCTCGCCGGCGCCGATCCTCGCCGCGCCCTCCTGCAGGACGCGGATGGGCGCGACCATCCGGCGAGCGAGCACGACACTCGCGAGGACCGAAAGCCCGAGACCGACCACGAAGAAGATCGCGCTGAGCACGATCGCCCCCTGCAGAGGCGCGAACGCCTCCGCGAGCGGCTGCTCGGCGAACACCAGCCAGCCGAGCTGCTCGATGGCGGCATGGCTCGTCAGCACCCGACCACCCTGGAGGCCGGCGGTCTCGGTCACGACGTCGCGCGCGCCGGTCGCAGCACGGGCCGCGCGGATCTGCGGCAGCTCCGAGAGGTCCCGCTTCTGAAGGACGACGCTCATGTCTGGATGGGCGACGAGAATTCCGCGCTGGTCAACGACGTACACGTAGCCGCTGACGCCGACGTGAATTTGCGAGATGACGCGCCAGATCGCCCTGAGGTTGACCTCCGCCGCGGCGACCTCCGGAGCGCCCTCACCCCAGGGCACCGCAATGGTCACGTACGGTTCGGACTCGTTGCGAAAATACACCGGCCCGAAGTACGTGCGTCCGATGCGCGTCTTCATGAAGCGAGGATCTCGCGAGAGGTCGCGCTGGCTACCGATCTCGTTGGGTGCGAAGCGAGACACCAGCAGCTGCGCCTTACCGGCCGCATCAAGTTGGACGATCTCGGTGATGGCGGGCACGTCACGGAGCAGACGGAGGAAGTCGATCTCGCGCTGCTCGCGCGCCATCGCGGCATCGTTGAACGGCACCTCCATCGCCGCGCGCACCTGCCCCTCGATCCCCGTGACGAACTGTTCGATGCGGCTTGCGGCCGCCAGGGCCTGCTGGCGCTCGAGCCGAACGAGCGCCGCCTTGGTTTGCCGGTAGGAGAAGTAGAGGTTGACGACGCTGCTCAGGAGCAGCACGCCGCCGACCAGCAGGATCAGGACGGCCGCGTACTTGCGGAGGAGCCGGCCGCGCGCCATCCCGCTCCTCATCGACGAATGATGTCCGCACGGAAGAGAACTTGGCGTGGCACGGTGAGACCGAAAGACGCCGCCGTCTTGAGGTTGACGGCGAGGACAATGCGGTCGGCGCCTTCGACGGGAAGGTCTCGTGGACGCACGCCGTGGAGGATCTTCCCGACGAGGCGCGCAGCCTGTACGCCCTGCGCGCGGTAGTCCGCGCCGTACGAGACAAGTCCTCCGTGGCTCACCCACAGCTCGGAGGAGAACACCGCGGGGACGCGGCGGGCGAGGGAGGTCTCGAGAAGCACGGCCGAGATGTCCATCGTGGCGATGTCCGGCACCAGCAGCGCGTCGCCCGGGCGCACGTTTTCAAGAATTTGCTCGAGCTCCTCCACCGTGCGGACGGCCCGCGGCACGATCTCGATTCCGAAGCGAGAGGAGACCTCGAGCGCTCGTGTGATCGCCGCGCCGAACGCCAGGTCCGCGCCGTGAGAGATCGCCCACACGCGGCGCAGCCGTGGAGCGAATGCCTTGAGCGCTTCCAGGCGCTTGGGAACGAGCTCGGTCGTCAGACTCGAGACTCCGGTGAGGTTCCCCACCGGGTGCGCGAGAGATGTCACGATGCCCGCCGCGACGGGATCGCCGACGAGCGTGAACACGATGGGAATGGTCTGCGTTGCCGCCTTTGCCGCGAGCGTCGCCGCTTCGTTGCTCGTGAAGATCACGTCCGCGCCAGCCTTGACCAGGG
>JBGOTH010000286.1:0-4874 GCA_041476345.1 Methylomirabilia bacterium | reverse complement strand
TCGTAGAGAGCGACCAGTCGCGGCTCGTCGTCGGGTCGGATGAGACGCAGGCGTAAGCCGCCCCCGAGCGCGCGTTCGGCCTCGTCGAGTGGCATCGCCGGTCAGCCGCGGGCCAGCAGAGTGGCGAGCTGGGTCTTGTCGCCCATCTCGGCCAGGAACACGCTTACGAACACGGCCACGTAGGCTCTCATCAGAGCTCGTCTCCTTCATAGCGATCGTACGGCTTCCCGAATAGAATGTGACGTGGAGGAGGGCGGCGGATGATCTTCCAGCAACTCGTGAACGAAGAGTCGGGGTGCCTGTCGTACGTCATCGGCTGTGGCGAGGCGGGCCAGGCGATCGTCGTCGACCCTGGGCGTGACCGCGTGGCGGAGTATCTCGGGATCGCGCGGAAGAAGGGTCTGCGCATCACGCACGTCCTCGAGACCCACACGCACGCGGACCACATTTCGGGCAACCGTGACCTGGTCGCCGCCACGCAGGCCGCCATCGTCATGCACGGCTCAGCGTCCGTCGTCTTCGATCACGAGAGCGTGCGCGACGGCGACGTGCTCCGCGTGGGCAACGTGGAGCTGAAGATCCTCCACACGCCCGGCCACACGCCGGACAGCATGTCGCTCCTCGTGACCGACAAGAGCCGCGGCGACGAGCCGTGGTTCGTCCTCACGGGCGATGCGCTCTTCGTCGGCAGCGTCGGGCGTCCCGACCTCGGCGGTGCGGGCGCGGCCGAGAACATCTACGACAGCCTGACCCGCGTCCTCCTGTCGCTCGACGACAGTGTGGAGGTGTACCCCGGGCACGGCGCCGGATCGATGTGCGGCCGCGCGATGTCCGGCAAGACGGGCTCTACCATCGGCTTCGAGCGTCGCTTCAACTCCGCGCTGCAGTTCCGCGACAAGGCGCGTTTCGTCGACTTCCTGATGGAGAGCGTGCCGCCCAAGCCGCCGTCGTTCGACACCATCGTGGCGAAGAACCGCGGTCTGGTGCCGCTCGCGTCCACCAAGCCCCGGCCGTTCACGGCGAAAGAGGCGTGGGCCACCGTCGCGGCCGGTGCGTGCGTGGTCGACCTGCGCGACCCCGCGACGTTCGGGGA
The DNA here is from genome assembly GCA_041476345.1 of Methylomirabilia bacterium. GTDB lineage: Bacteria > Methylomirabilota > Methylomirabilia > Rokubacteriales > CSP1-6 > VGLJ01. The sequence goes on along the minus strand of JBGOTH010000286.1, from coordinate 3,781 downwards.
GGGCCACGTACCTGGGGCCATCAACGTGTGGATCGACGGCCCGCAGTTCGCGGAGCGCGCGAGCTGGTTCGTGCCGGCGGGCGCGCCCGTGCTTCTGGTCGTTCCGGGCCCGTCGGACCTCGACCGCGCCACGCGGGCGTTGTCGCGCGTCGGGGTCGACGACGTTCCGGGCTTCCTCCAGTGGGGCATGATCGACTGGAAGAGCGACGGCCTGCCGATCGAAACGGTGCCGCAGATCAGCGTCCACGAGCTCGAGCAGTGGCTGGACGAAGGCCGCGAGGTCGAGGTCATCGACGTGCGCGAGCCCGCGGAGTGGATGGAAGGTCACGTGGCGAAGGCGCTCCACGTGCCGATGCTCGAGGCCGTGAAGCGGCGCGCCGAGCTCACGCCGGGACGCGCGAAGGCGGTCGTCTGCGCGGGCGGCCTGCGCTCGAGCGCGGTCATCAGCGCGCTCAAGCGCCACGGGCTCACGAACTTCTACAACGTCACCGGCGGCATGGCGGCCTGGGTGAAGGCGGGGTACGCGGTCGACCGGTCGGCGTAGCGGGAAGCATTGCATCGCACGTTCAACGTCGAGGAGGTGTCTCTACGCATGGTGAGATTGGCCGGGGCGTTGGCAATCGTGGCGCTCGCGCTCGGCGCGTCGGCGCCGGTCTCGGCGGCCACGCCGACGGAAACGCTGAAGAGCTACGGTGACGTGGTCCTCAAGATCCTCGAGGATCCGGCGCTCAAGAGCCCCGATCGCAAACACGAGCGGCGCGCGGCGGTGCGGAAAGTGGCCGAAGAGATCTTCGACATCGGGGAGACGGCCAAGCGCGCGCTGGGGCCGCACTGGCAGGCTCGCACGCCGGCCGAGCGCGAGGAGTTCACCCAGCTCTTCGCCGATTTGCTGGAGTCCACGTACATCGCCCGCATTGACGAGTACGGCGGCGAGCGCATCCGCTACACCGGCGAGAAAATCGACGGCGACACCGCGGTCGTGCAGAGCCGCGTGCTCACGAAGAAGGGGAGCGAGGCTCCGGTCGAGGCGCGCTTGCTGCGCCGTGGCGACAAGTGGCAGATCTACGACGTCACGATCGAAGGCGTCAGCCTCATCAGCAACTACCGCACGCAGTTCGACCGCATCATCCGCACGTCGTCCTATCCGGAGCTCGTGAAACGGCTGCGCGCCCACGGGCGATCAGGGACCTCGGCAGAGCCGCGGTCGACACGCTGAGCGGTGCGGTGGCGACCTACCAGATCGTCGTCTGGAAGGGCATTCCCGCTACGGTCGAAGCACGTGACGGGGCGGAGACGGCGACCGTCGCCCTCAGCGAGCGCTTCCAGATGCTGATCGATTCGGTGGCCATGCAGCTCGGCCTGCACGACTCGGACGCCTACATCGAGCTGTGGACGCGCGAGCCGGCCGAGGAGCGGCCCGGCGGCGCGCGGGAGGTCGCCGACGCGGTGGCGGCCGAGCTGGAGCAGCGATTCCCCACTTTCATCGGGCGCGCTTTCACGCGTCCGGCCTGAGCCCGTGGCCCGCGCGATTCCGGCGAAGCTGATCGAAGACACCGCCCGTGAGCTGACGTCCCGCGCCGCCATCGACATCCCCCCGGACTACCGCGCCGGCGTGGGACGCGCGCGCGATCGCGAGCAGAACAAGCTCGCGCGTTTCGTGCTCACGGAGATGGAAAAGAACTGGGAGATCGCGACGGCCGACCGGCGCCCGATGTGTGCCGACACCGGCCTGCCGCGATACTACGTCCGCGCGGGGAATGACGCGGTCGTCGAAGGCGGGTTCGTCGCGCTCGAGCGCGCGCTGCGCCGCGCGACCGCGGACGCGACCGCGCAGGTCCCGCTCCGCCCGAATCGCGTGCACCCGCTCACGCGCGTCGACCACAACAACAACGTCGGTATCCACGCGCCGGAGGTGACGTTCGCCTTCGAGCCGGGCGCCGATTGGATCGACGTCACCACCGTGCACAAGGGCGGCCTCTTCGGTTCTGACTTCCGCATGCTGTTCCCGGCGGACGGGATCGGCGGAATCAAGCGATTCGTCGTCGACACCCTCGTGGAGCACGGCAAGCGCGGGCTCGCGTGTCAGCCGGCTATCGTCGGCATCGGCATCGGCGGCTCGAAGGACACGTGCATGCGCCTCGGGAAAGAAGCCGCGTGCCTGCGCGTGGTGGGCAGCCGCAACCCCGATCCGGATGTCGCGACGCTGGAAGACGAGCTGACGGCGCTGGGGAACTACATCGGCATCGGTGCGATGGGCTTCGCCGGGACGTCGATGGTCGTCGCGACCCACGTCGAGGTCGCGTACACCCACACCGGCGGCATGCCGGTGGGCATCCACCAGTTCTGCCTCTCGTCGCGTCGCGCGACGGCGCGCATCCACCCTGACGGCCGCGTGGAGTTCCGGACGGACCCGCAATGGTTCACGGACTACTACCGCCGCGAAGGAATCGAGTGAGACTCGACGACGTTCAGATGAAGGAAGTGCGTCTAACGACTCCCGTGAGCGACGCGGACATCGCGCGCCTGCAGCTCGGCGACATCGTGTATCTCGACGGTATCCTCTACACCGCCCGCGAAGGCGTCTACCGGAAGGTGGTGGACGAGGCCTGCGGGCTGCCTCCGGGCGTCGCCGCGCTCACCAACGTGAACTTCCACTGCTCGCCCGCCGCCAGCGTGCAGCCGGACGGCTCGTATGCCGTGAAGGCCGTGACGGCCACCGCGAGCTTCCGATTCGGCAAGTCGTTCACGCGATGGTTCGAACGCTCGGGCGCGAAGGTCATCGTCGGCAAGGCGGGCCTGACCGAGACCGCGTATCGCGAGTACTTCGTGCCGTTCGGCGCCGTGTACCTCACGACGGTGGGCTACGGGCTCGGGGCGACGTACGGCCGCGCGATCAAGCGTGTGGTCGACGTGCACTGGCTCGCCGAGCTCGGCATCGCGCAAGCGATGTGGGTGCTCGAGGTCGAGCGGCTGGGACCCTTCCTCGTCGAGGGCGATCGTGAGGGGCGGAGCCTCTTCTCGCTCGCCAACCGCGAGATCGACCTCCGGCTCGACGAGGTGTATCGCGGCCTGCCGAGATACGCGATGAGCCGCTTCGGCGAGACGGTCTCGCGTAAAGATGAAGTCGTCTAGGGGATGACGCGGTGGGGAATCCTGGCGGTCCTCGTGACCGCGGTGGCGCTCGGGAGCGTGACCTGGACGCGGGCCGAGCCGGTGGGGCCCGGACGCCCGGCGCCCGAGTTCGCGACGGGGCCCTGGGTCAACGGCGATCCCCTGACCATGAGCGGTCTGCGGGGGCGCGTCGTCCTCGTCGACTTCTGGACGTTCGGGTGAATCAACTGTCGGAACGTGATCCCGCAGTTGCGGGCGTGGCACGATCGGTACAAGGTGCTGGGCCTCACGATCGTCGGCGTGCATGCGCCCGAGTTCTTCTGGGAGAAGCCGTTCGACACGGTGGTCGCCGCCACGAAGAAGCTCGGCATCGCTTATCCGGTCGTGCAGGACAACGACTTCGCGACCTGGAAGCGATTCGACGTGTGGGCGTGGCCGACGTCGGTGCTGATCGACCGAAAGGGCGTCGTCCGCTTCCGACACGTTGGCGAGGGCGCCTACGACGAGACCGAGGCGTTGATCCGGCAACTGCTGGCCGAGAATCCAAAGGAGTGACGAGATGTTGATCCGCCGTGCCCCGATGTTCCGCTCGTCGGAGATCACCGACGAGAAGCTCTATCTCGACCGCCGCTCGTTCATCGTCGGGGGAGCGGCGGCGCTCGCCGCCCTG